>NZ_MJXL01000021.1:0-53537 GCF_001762785.1 Campylobacter sp. BCW_6463 | reverse complement strand
GTTTACTCTCCTACTTGTTAAAAATTTCATCCTGATAATTTTAAAATTATTGGGATGGATGTTTTTAAGGTTGTTAAACTCTTTTTAGATTACAATCATTCTTTTAAAGTATTTTAAAAACTCAGCTAAGATTAACAATAAATCATTTTAAATTATTTTAAGACGATTAAAAAGAAGTGAAGAGGATTGAAGATTAATACATTTGGTTGCGAAGGGGAGATTTGAACTCCCGACCTTCGGGTTATGAGCCCGACGAGCTAACCACTGCTCTACTTCGCGGCATATAAGATATTTGAAATATAAAATAAGAAGTGGATGGGGTAAAGGGATTCGAACCCCTGAATGACAGGACCAAAACCTGTTGCCTTACCGCTTGGCGATACCCCAATAAATATTTTTTAAAAGTGTAATTATAGTGAATTTTAATTTATTTGTCAAGCAATTTAAGTTATAATTTTAAAAATTTTAAGGAAATAAAGATGAAATTTGTTAACGTAGAACAAGCGATTAGGGATTTACAAGCAGGGAAAATGCTTGTAATGGTAGATGCAGAAGATAGAGAAAATGAAGGCGATTTAATCTTTCCTGCGCAATTTAGCACTCAAGAAAAAGTAAATTTCATGATAAAAGAAGCTCGTGGTGTGGTTTGCGTAGCTTTAGATGAAACTTTGGCAAAAAAATTTGAACTTCCTTTAATGGTGCCTAAAAATACTTCAAACCACGAAACCGCTTTTACCATAACCGTAGATGCAAAAGATGCTACAACGGGAGTTAGTGCTTATGAAAGAAATATGACTATACAAATTTTTGCTGATGATAATGCTAAAGCGAGTGATTTTGTAAGACCAGGACATATCAATCCTTTAATCGCAAAAAAAGGCGGAGTTTTAGAACGCACAGGTCATACAGAAGGTACGGTTGATCTTTGTAAATTAGCAGGATTAAAAGGTGCTTGTGTGATTTGTGAAATCGTAAAAGATGATGGAGATATGGCAAGAAGAGAAGATCTAGAATTTTTTTGCCAAAAGCATGATTTAAACATGATAGCCGTAAGTGATCTTATAGAATATCGCCTAAAACATGAAAGCCTTATTAAGCTTGAAGAAAAAAGTCAAAGTGTTTTAGCAGGCTTTAAAGCAGAAAAATTTATCTTTAGCGATCATAATCAAACCCAACATATAGCTTTTTGCTTTAAAGATATAAAAAAATGTGAAAATGTTAAATTTCATATCAGTGGTAGTGATTTTGAGCTTTTAACTTCAGATAAATTTTCAAAACTTTTAGAGCAAATCAAATTTCTTAGTGAAAATGGTGGCGTTATAGTTTTCATGCAAGGAGAAAAATCCAGTACCACTCAATACAAAAACTATGGTATAGGAGCACAGATTTTAAGATATTTTGGTATAGAAGAAATTAAACTTTTATCTCAAAGTTGTGATAAAGACTATATAGGCTTAGAAGGTTTTGGTTTAAATCTTAAAGCTTGTAATTTTAACTAAAAAGGAAAAAAATGACTTTAAAAGAACAAATTTTAAACGATATCAAAGAGGCAATGAAACAAAAAGATGATTTTAAAAGAGATAGTTTAAGAACTCTAAATGCAGCTTTTAAGCAAATAGAAGTGGATGAAAGAATAGAATTAGATAATGAAAGAATTTATAAAATCATTGCAAGTGAAATCAAAAAACGCAAAGACGCAATCGAACTTTATCTTAAGGCAAATCGTGAAGATTTAGCACAAAAAGAACAAAATGAAATAAGTCTTTTTGAAATTTATCTGCCTAAACAACTAAGTGATGAGGAGTTAACTTTAGCCTTAAAACAACTTATAGAAGAATTGGGTGTAAGTTCACTAAAAGAACAAGGTTTGGTAATGAAAGAAGCTAAAATAAAATTAGGTGCGAGTGTTGATGGCAAAAGACTTAATTTAGCACTTAAAGAGCTTTTACAATAATTTTTTGGAGTGTTATTATGAAAGAGTTAAGCGGTTCAGCAATGATTTGCGAGGCTTTAAAAGAAGAAAATGTTAAAATTGTTTTTGGTTATCCTGGAGGCGCTGCGCTTAATATTTATGATGAAATTTACAATCAAAAGTATTTTAAACATATTTTAGTGCGTCATGAACAAGCGGCTTTGCATGCTGCTGATGCTTACGCAAGAATGAGTGGAGAAGTGGGTGTAGCCATAGTTACAAGTGGACCAGGTTTTACAAATACTATTACAGGCTTAGCTACGGCTTATAGTGATTCTATCCCTTTGGTGTTGATTTCAGGACAGGTGGCAAATTCTCTTATTGGTACAGATGCTTTTCAAGAAATTGATGCAGTAGGTATTTCAAGACCTTGTGTAAAGCATAATTATTTAGTTACTTGCATAGAAGAGTTTCCACGCATTTTAAAAGAGGCTTTTTATATAGCAAGAAGTGGTAGACCTGGGCCTGTGCATATAGATGTGCCAAAAGATATAAGTGCAACTTTGGGACTTTGGGAATATCCTAAAGAAATTTCTATGAAAACTTATAAGCCTGTTTATAAGGGTAACTCAAAGCAAATTAAAAAATTTGCAGAGCTTTTAAAAGAAGCAAAAAGACCTTTATTTTACTTGGGTGGAGGTTGTATCAGTTCTAATGCAAGTGAGCAAATCAGAGAGCTTGTAAAATTTACAAAAATTCCAGCAGTTGAAACCTTGATGGCGCTTGGAACTTTAAGAAGTGATGATGTTTTTAATCTCAAAATGGCAGGCATGCATGGAAGCTATGTCGCTAATATGGCTTTAAGTGAGTGTGATTTGCTTGTGAGTGTAGGAGCGAGATTTGATGATAGGATTACAGGAAAAACAAGTGAATTTGCCAAACATGCGACTATAGTTCATGTTGATATTGATCCTAGTTCTATTTCAAAGATTATCAATGCGCATTATCCTATAGTAGGAGATATTAAAGAAGTTCTTAAAGAGCTTTTAGAAGAGCTTAAAAAGGAAAATTTCAACACAACTTTTAAAGAATGGCACGAAACTTTAAAGCGTTATAATGAACTTTATCCACTTTCTTATGAAGATAGCAATGAAGTTTTAAAACCGCAATGGGTGATTGAAGAATGTGCGAAGATGGCTCCTGATGCAAGGATTATTACCGATGTGGGTCAGCATCAAATGTGGGTAGCACAGTTTTATCCTTTTAATTATCCAAGACAGCTTGCAACAAGTGGAGGGCAAGGAACTATGGGATATTCTTTGCCTGCTGCTTTGGGTGCAAAGCTTGCTGTGGATGAAGAAGTGGTGATTAATTTCGTAGGTGATGGATCGGTTTTAATGAATATCCAAGAGCTTATGACTGCTCGTGAGTATGGTATAAAAACTATAAATATTATTTTAAATAATGCCTTTTTAGGTATGGTAAGACAATGGCAAAGTATGTTTTATAAAGAGCATTTTTCACAAACAGATTTAAGCACTCAGCCTGATTTTATCAAAATTGCTCAAGGCTTTGGTTGCGAAGGTTATGAAATTTCAAGCAAAGAAGAATTCATTCAAGCTTTTAACCAAGCTTTAAAAAGTGATAAAACCTCTCTTTTAAATGTAAAAATTGATCGCTTTGAAGATGTTTTACCTATGGTGCCTGCAGGAAGTGCGATTTATAATATGATTTTACCAAAGGCAAAGGATAGACAATGAGAAGGGTTTTATCGGTAATTGTTTTAAATGAGCATGGGGTTTTATCTCGTATAGTAGGACTTTTTTCAGGAAGAGGTTATAATATTGACTCGCTCACAGTAGCACCTTTGGAAAATAAAGAATTTTCGCGTATTAATATAGTCACTTCAGGAAATGAAAGAACTTTTGAGCAGATAGTCAAACAACTTCATAAGCTTATTCCTACTTATAAAGTGATAGAAAGTGAAGAATTTATTGACAAAGAAATGGCTTTGGTGAAAATTCCTTTAAATGAAAATTTAGGTGGACTTGATGCCGTTTTGAAAGCTTATAATGGTACTATTGCAAATAGTAATGAGAATTTTTTGTTTTTAATGGTTGCTGATGATGCAAATCGCATTGATAATTTTTTAAAAACAATTAAAAAATACAATCCTAGTGATATAGTTCGCAGTGGATCTGTTTTGATGGAGATTAAATGAAATTAAGTGAAATAGCAGAATTTTTAAGCTTGGAGTATAAAGGTGAGGATATAGAAATCAGTGCTTTAAATTCTTTATTGAAAGCAAATTTTACAGAGCTTACTTATTGTGATGGTGAGAAAAATACCAAAGATATACCTCACACAGGAGCTGCTGCTATTTTAGTATCTAAAGAATATGAAAATTTAGTACCTAAAGATACTAAAGCTTTGATTACTCAAAATCCACATTTGAATTTTGCTTTTTTAAGCAAGCTTTTTGCTAAGCCTTTGATAAGCACAGTTAAAGAAAAAATACAAAATATCGCAAAAAGCGCAAGAATCATGCCTAATGTTTATATAGGTGATAATGTAAATATAGGTGAAAATGTAATCATTATGGCAGGAGCTTATATAGGCGATAATGTCAGCATTGGTGATGAGAGTATTATCCATCCTAATGTAGTGATTTATAATGACACTAAAATTGGTAAAAAATGTCATTTGCTTGCTAATTGTGTAATAGGAAGCGATGGTTTTGGTTATGCGCACAATAAAAACGGCGAACATTATAAAATTTATCATAATGGCAATGTGATTTTAGAAGATTTTGTAGAAGTGGGGGCTTGTACAACTATAGATAGAGCAGTTTTTGATAGTACTATTATCAAAGCAGGTACTAAGGTAGACAATCTAGTTCAAATCGGACATAATTGCAATATAGGTCAAAATTGTATCATTGTAGCACAAACTGGAATTTCAGGTTCAAGTGAGTTAGGACGCAATGTTATTATGGGTGGTCAAAGTGCAACGAGTGGACATTTAAAAATAGGCGATTTTAGTACTATAGCTGCAAGAGGCGGTGTGAGTAAAAATTTAGAAGGCGGGCGCGTTTATGGTGGTTTTCCTATCATGCTTCAAAAAGATTGGCTAAAACTTCAAGCTAAAATAGCAATAAATTTTAAAGAAAAATCACAAGATTAGCATCGCATCGCCATAAGAGTAAAAGCGATATTTTTCTTTTATGGCAAGTTCATAAAGTTTTAAACACTGTTCTCTACCGATAAAAGCTGAAACTAGCATGATAAGAGTAGATTTTGGTAAATGAAAATTGGTCAAAAGATGATTTTGTCTTATAGGTGGATTTTGCGGGTGTAAAAAAAGATCACAAAAACCATTTTTTGTTTTAGTTCTTACGTAATATTCTATAGTTCTTGTTACCGTTGTTCCTATGCCTAAAATAGCTTGTTTTGAATCTATAATTTCACATGCTTGCTGCGGAATGTTAAAAAATTCGCTATGCATTTTATGCTCTTGTATATTTTCACATTCTACGCTTTTAAAGGTTCCAGCTCCTACATGTAAGGTTAAATGGTAAATTTCGTGTTTTTTTCTTAAATTTTCAAGCATAGTCTCACTAAAATGTAAACTTGCAGTCGGAGCAGCCACTGCGCCTAAATTTTTTGCAAAGATACTTTGATAATCTTTCAAATCACTTTTTTCATCCTCCCTTTTAATATAAGGAGGCAAGGGTATATGTCCTATCTTGTCAAGCAGGTTGTAAAGATTTGAGGTGTCTAAGGTTTTATCATTTTGAAAAAATTGAACTTTTCGAAGACCATCATCTAAAAGTTCTACAACGTGCGCTTTTAAATCCTCTCTAAAATATAAGATTTCATCTTTTTTAACACGCCCTTTAATTTGAGCTAGAAAAAGTGGATTGTGAGAATTTAAAAAAGGTTGATGCAAGAAAAGCTCTATTTTTCCTCCGCTTGCTTTATTGCCATAAATTCTTGCTTTAATAACTTTAGTATCATTGAAAAAAATCGCGCAGTTGGGTAAAAAGTCTTGTAAATTTTTAAAAGTAGTGTGAAAAATTTCTTTGTTTTTGCGATCAAAAACCAAAAGCCTAGCATTTTCTTTTGGATTTGCAGGATAGTTAGCTATGAGTTCATTAGCTAGAGTGTAATCATAGCTTGAAAGAAGTAAGTCTTTATTCATCACTTTCTTTATCTTTTGGGGCAGGATTTACCTTTTGAACAATTAAAATAGAAAGTCCATAAAGTCCGCAAAGTGGTCCTGCCATTAAAAATTGAGATAAAACATCAGGTGGAGTCATAAAGGCTGAAAAAACAAAAATAACTAAAACAGCTATGCGAAAATGGCGTTTTAAAAAACTATCATCTATAAGCCCGATTTTAGCAAAGAAAAAGGCAATTACAGGCATTTCAAAAGCTAAACCAAAAGCCACAACAACTTTTGTAAAAAAATCTACATAAGTTCCTATGGTAATCACAGGATTAAAATCTTCATTTAAACCAAAATTAATCAAAAATTTAAAAGCCAAAGGCACTACAACAAAATAGCAAAAACAAGCCCCTAAGGCGAACATAATGCTTGCAAAGCTAACAAAAGGCACCACAAGGCGTTTTTCATTATCATAAAGTCCTGGAGCTACAAATTTCCAAAATTGCCAAAAAATTACAGGTAAAGAAAAGATAAAGGCTGCAAAAAAACTAACTTTCATTGCAGTAAATAAGGCTTCTTGTACTTCAATTACATTCACATGTTTGGCTACTTCGGGCAAAACAGCTATAAGTGGAGCTTTTAGAATATCTAAGATATAGCTTCGTAGAGCAAAACATACAATAAACATAACTACAATGCAAGCAACGCTTATAAAAAGGCGTTTTCTAAGTTCTATTAAATGAGGTCTTAATTCTTCAAACATTTATTTTTCCGTTTTATCTTGTGTTTCTAATTTGCTAAGATTTGGTTTTTCTTCTGTATTTAAATTTTGTCCGCTAAGGTTATTTTTTGTGTTATCATCTCTGCTATCAAAGGTTAAATCTACCTTTGTTTTATCTAAAATATCTCTTTTAAGGTCATCAAATTCTTCAAAACTGAGTTTTTTGCGTATGTTTTCATTAGTGCTTGAAAATTCATCTTTGTATTTCTTAGCTTCTTCTTTTAAGTCATTGATGCGTATTTCTTTTTCTATGCTTGATTTTGCATCATCTATGTTGCGTTTTACAGCCTTTAGAATTTTTGCTATTTGTACTATAGCTTCTGGAAGTTTATCAGGCCCTAAGACTAAAATCGCTACAACTAAAATAACTATAATTTCACCAAAACTCATTAATCATTACTCTTTGATTTGATATTTTAAATAAATATTTTACTTAAAAAACTTAAATTTAAGATGAGAGATATAAAGCAAGTTCGTCGCTAATGAGAAAATTAGGATTAAAATATCTTTTATTTTTGTAAAAAAGTTTTTTTTCTTTTAATAATATATTTATTTTGTTTTTTTGCCATTGATTGAGTTTTGTTTCATCAATCCCTACTATACTTCTAAGTCCTAAAAATAGGTGTTCTAAATTCAAGTCTTTAGAACTTAGCTGCTCTATAGATCTAAAAGTGGGATTTTCTATGTAATTTTTTAAATTTTTTGCTGTATAAAAACGCTTGTTTTCATAAAATCCTACCGCACTTAATCCACAAGCTAGGTAGTTTTTTCCTTGCCAATAAGCAAGATTATGTTTGCAAATTTGGGCTTTGGTTTTTGAAAAATTACTGATTTCATATTGAAAAAAGTCAAGTTCTAGGAGTTGTTTGATGAAAAATTTCATTAAATTAGGAGCATTTTTTTTGAAATGTTCTTTTTTGGCAAAGGCTGTGTTTGATTCTATGGTTAAATTATAAGCACTAAGGTGTGTGATTAAAGCCTTGATTTGTTTTAAGTGTAAGAGTTCAAATTCAAGCATTTTTTTATTGTCTAATTTTGTATCATAAATAAGATCTAAATTGATATTTTTAAAACCTACTTTATTTGCGTTTTCTAATGCTTTGATAATCATTTCTTGATTATGAATTCTTCCAAGAAAGTGAAGTTTTTTAGGATGAAAACTTTGAGCTCCAAAAGAAATGCGATTAACTCCTAGATTTTTCATATTTTTAAGCCAATTTAATGTTGCTGAGTTGGGATTAGCTTCGCATGAAATTTCTACATTTTTATCTAGTAAAGGATATAAAATTTTAAAAATATCTTCATAATTATACGCATCAACACAACTTGGTGTTCCTCCGCCTATGAATAAGGTTTTAATTTGATTTGATTGAATGTTAAATTGTTTTAATTGAAAAATAATATCTTCTTTTAAAGCCTTAAAATAGGCTTTTTCATAATCATTTTTTTTCAAACTTGTAAAAGCACAATAATTACATTTGCTTTCACAAAATGGAATATGGATATAAAAATGCATAAAAACCCTAAAATATTTTATTAAATTTTTTAATGTATTTTAATAAAAATTTGATTTGATTTAGGTTAAAATTATTTCCTTTAAAATTAAGGAAAAATATTGTGGAAAACGAGAAAAATTATAGACCAAATGTTGCAGCTATTGTTTTATCAAGTTCTTATCCTTTTGAGTGTAAGATTTTTATAGCTAGAAGAAGTGATATGGATAATATTTGGCAATTTCCACAAGGAGGTATTGATAAGGGTGAAAGTGTCAAAAACGCTTTATTTAGAGAACTAAAAGAAGAAATAGGTACTGATGAGGTTGAAATCATTGCTGAGTATCCAGAATGGTTGAGTTATGATTTTCCGAGTAAAATTGTTAAAAAAATGTATCCTTATGATGGGCAGATTCAAAAATATTTTTTAGTGCGTTTAAAGCACGGTGCTACAATCAATATCAATACCAAGCATCCTGAATTTGATGATTATCAATTTGTGAGTGTTAAACAAATTTTTGAAATGATTAATCATTTCAAAAAAAATATTTATGTTAAAGTGATCAAATATTTTGAAGAGAAAGGTTATATCTAAAATGCTTATAGTTCAAAAATATGGTGGAACAAGCGTTGGAACACTTGAGCGTATCGAAGCAGTAGCCAATAGGGTTATTCAGAGTGCGCAACAGGGTAATCAACTTGTTGTTGTAGTATCTGCAATGAGTGGGGTGACAAATACTCTTATCGAGCAAGCTGAATATTTTAGTAAAACTCCTAATGGTAAAGATATGGATATGCTTTTAAGTAGCGGAGAGCGTGTAACAAGCGCTTTAGTTTCTATTGCTTTAAATGAAAAGGGTTATTCTGCTATATCATTTTCTGGGAGAAAAGCAGGAATTATTACAGATAGTGTTTTTACAAAGGCAAGAATTCATCATATTGATACAAAAGCGATAAAATCAGAACTTCAAAATGGTAAAATAGTCGTTATAGCGGGTTTTCAAGGTGTAGATGAGGAAGGTAATGTAACTACTTTAGGGCGTGGCGGAAGCGATTTAAGTGCTGTGGCAGTAGCAGGTGCCTTAAATGCGGATTTGTGTGAAATTTATACCGATGTTGATGGGGTCTATACAACAGATCCAAGAATTGAACCAAAGGCAAAGAAATTGGATAAAATTTCTTATGAAGAAATGCTTGAACTTGCAAGTTTGGGTGCAAAAGTTTTGCAAAATCGTTCTGTAGAGCTTGCAAAAAAATTAAATGTTAACTTAGTAACCAGAAGTAGTTTTAACAATAACGAAGGAACAATGATAACAAAGGAAGATGGAATGGAACAAGCTTTAGTAAGTGGTATTGCTTTAGATAAAAATCAAGCAAGAGTGACTTTAAGAAATGTAGAAGATAAACCTGGAATCGCAGCTGAAATTTTTTCTGTTTTAGCAAATGAAAATATTAATGTAGATATGATTATACAAAATGTTGGAGTTGATGGTGCTACAAATTTAGGTTTTACAGTTCCTCAAAATGAACTTGAATTAGTCAAAAATGCTATGCAAAAAATTTTAAGTCCAAAAACAACCATAGAAAGCGATAGCGCTGTGGTAAAAGTTTCCATAGTGGGTGTAGGTATGAAATCACATTCAGGAGTGGCAAGTAAAGCTTTTAAAGCTTTAGCTGATGAGGGGATTAATATCGGTATGATTTCTACTAGCGAAATTAAAATTTCGATGATAGTTCATGAAAAATACGGAGAACTTGCAGTTAGAGCACTACATGAGTGCTATGGACTTGATAAATAAATGAGTGATTTTTTAAGTTTTACTCTTGAAAATATCCGCAATGGCGGAGCTTTTATGGCATGGTTGGAGTCGCGTCGTTTAGAATGGGCTCCTTTGATGGCTGCAAGACTTAAATATCTTTTAGAAGGACGCACTTTTGTCTTAATGTGTGATGAACAAAGATCTTGGTATGAAGAGTATTTTTTAAAAAATATAAATTCAAAAGCCGCTCGTCCTATGCTTCCTTTTGTGTCGTTAAATTCTTTATGCAAGAAGAAAGTACAAAGTTCAGAAGATATAGCTTTACTTAATGACTTGCTTGACATTTCTTTTCCTAATGGTTATGTGTATTTTTATGTAGGAAGTGCTTCTGATAATAAATCTTTAATCGCTAAATCAAGAGATGATAGTTTATTGTGGCTTTTTGATGAGCAGTTACAAGATAGTTTTTATTTAAATTCTAAAGATAAAGACTTGGATATCAAGCTTATTAGTTTATATCAACTTTTTGATGTAAGTTTGGATGCAATATTATTTTCCAAGGTGCAATTAGGATAAATATTTTGTTTATTAGTAAGATTATTATCAGTGAAGATTTTTTAGGTATTAAAGAAGAAATGATTAATAATTTTGGTATTAAAAAATTAAGATTTTTTATGCCACAAAATGAATTTTTACTTGATGATGCAAGAGCAGTTGAAAAAGAAAGCTATATCGCAGAAACCGAAGAAAAAATTATTGTTTTAATGGCGGATTCTTATAGGATAGAAGCACAAAATTTTTTACTTAAACTTCTTGAAGAACCTCCAAAAAATATTAAATTTCTTATTGTGGTACCTTCTAAAAATTTACTTTTACCTACTATAAAATCACGTCTTATTTGTGAAAAAAGAAAAGTTGAAAAGGAAGTTAAAAAACTTGATTTAGATCTTAAAAGAATGGATTTAAGAATGCTTTTTGATTTTTTGCAAAAAAATGAAAATTTGGATAAAAATGAACTTATGGATCAAATCGCATTGCTTGCTAAAGAATGTGTGAAATATAAAGATTTTAACGCTGAAGAATTAGAGTTTTTTTATGAAAGTTATGAGCTTGCAAAATTAAATTCTAAAAGCGGGGTACTTTTGGCTACTCTTTTATTAAATTACTATACAAAGAAATAAAATGAAATTTTTTAAAATCAATCCAAATACCGATTTTAATTTACTTTGCTCTTTTATAAATCCTCATAAAATGGGACAAAAGATTATGAGTGAAAAAACAAAAATTCATTTTATTTTTATCAAAGATATTTCTACTCCTGCGGCAAATATTTTAAAACAAGATGCTTTAAGAGTAGGAGCTGAACTTATTACTCATAAAGAAGTAATTACTGCAAAAATCACTCATTCAAATGCGCTTTTAATGGCAAGTAAAGAGCAAATTCAAAAACTTATTGCTAAAGAAAAACTTCAAGATTTTGGACTTAAAAATTTGGCTCTTTTTTTGCAAAAAGATTTTTTAAAAACAAAAAAAGCTGAGCTTATGGCAGTGATTAATGTTAATGAAGACAGTTTTAATGCAAAAAGTCGTGTGAGTGAAGAAGACTTTGAAAAAAGGCTTAATGACTTTCTTGCTTTAAGGCCTGAGTATATCGATATAGGTGCGGTTAGTTCAAGACCTGGGAGTGAGTATTGTGGCAAGGAAGAGGAATTTAAAAGACTAAAAAAAGTACTTGACTTAATTTATGAGAAAAATTATCATGAAAAAGCGATTTTTAGTTTAGATAGTTTTGATGAATATTGTCTAGAATATGCTTTAAATAAGGGTTTTAAACTTATAAATGATATTACAAGTTTAAGAAATCTTAATCTGGCTAAACTTGCAAGTAAATATGAGGCAAAATATTGCTTAATGCACATGCAAAACAATCCAAATAACATGCAAGATAATCCTTTTTATGAAGATTTACTCGATGAGATGACTTTGTTTTTTAAAGAAAAACTTGAACTTTTAGAAAGTTTTGGAGTAAAAGAAAGTATTTTAGATGTAGGTATTGGTTTTGGAAAGAGTGCGGAGCATAATATGATTTTAATCAAACACTTAGAACATTTTTTGCAATTTAATAAACCTTTACTTATAGGTGCGAGTCGCAAAAGTGTGATTAATGCGTATTTTCAAAGCGAGATTAAAGATCGTTTAGCAGGAACTTTGTATTTGCATTTAAAGGCTTTTGAAAATGGTGCTAGTATTATAAGAGTGCATGATTTATACGAGCACAAACAACTTTTTGCTTTAGCACAGGCAATGGACAATATAGGAGTTTAGATGAAAAAAGAAGAGTATTTAGAAAAAGTTGCTTTAGCAAATTTGTGGATGAGGGCATATTATGAAAAAGATGAACCCTTGGCTAGCGATGAAGAATACGATGCTTTAATCAGAGAATTAAGAGTTTTTGAAGAACAAAATAAAGATGAAATTTCAAAAGACTCTCCAACGCAAAAAATAGCTCCTACTATACAAAGCGAGTTTAAAAAAATAGCTCATTTAAAGCGTATGTGGTCGATGGAAGATGTGTTTGATGAGAGTGAGCTTAGGGCTTGGGCAAAACGCACAAAATGTGAAAAAAACTTTTTTATAGAGCCTAAATTTGACGGAGCGAGTTTAAATTTACTTTATGAAAATGGTAAATTAGTAAGCGGTGCCACTAGAGGTGATGGCGAAGTGGGCGAGGATATAACACTTAATGTTTTTGAGATAGAAAATATACCTAAAAATATAGCCTATAAAGAAAGGATAGAAATTCGTGGAGAAGTGGTGATTTTAAAAGATGATTTTGAGAAAATCAACGAAAAAAGAGCTCTTTTAAATCAAAGTTTATTTGCTAATCCACGCAATGCTGCAAGCGGGAGTTTAAGGCAGCTTGATACAAGCATCACTAAAGAAAGAAATTTGAAATTTTATCCTTGGGGAGTAGGGGAAAATACCTTAAATTTTACTAAACACAGCGAGGTGATGCAATTTATCAGAGAGCTTGGTTTTTTAAAGGATGATTTTGTAAGACTTTGCGCTAATTTAGATGAGGTTTTAAAAGCTTATGATGAGCTTTTAGCTTTAAGAGAAAAAAAGTCTATGATGATGGATGGAATGGTGGTAAGAGTTGATGATCTTGCGCTTTGTGAAGAATTAGGCTATACGGTAAAATTTCCAAAATTTATGGCAGCTTTTAAATTTCCTGCACTTGAAAAAACCACGCGTTTAATAGGGGTAAATTTACAAGTAGGAAGAAGTGGGGTGATCACTCCTGTGGCGGTTTTAGAGCCTGTAAATTTAGATGGGGTTGTAGTAAAATCAGCCACCCTTCATAATTTTGATGAGATTGCAAGACTTGATGTTAAAATCAATGATTTTGTAAGCGTGATAAGAAGTGGCGATGTTATCCCTAAAATTACTAAGGTTTTTAAAGAGCGTAGAGAAGGTTTAGAGATGGAAATTTTACGCCCTAAACTTTGTCCTACTTGCCAAAGTGAGCTTTTAGATGAAGGAACTTTAATAAAATGTCAAAATATAGACTGTGAAGATAGACTTGTAAATTCTATCATTCATTTTGTTTCTAAAAAATGTCTTAATATCGACGGACTTGGAGAAAATATAGTAGAACTTTTATATAAACACAAAAAAATCACTACACTTGAGAGTATTTTTCATTTAAAATTTAGTGATTTTGAAGGTTTGGAAGGCTTTAAAGAAAAGAAAATCAACAATCTTTTAAATGCTATAGAACAAGCAAGAGAATGTGAGCTTTTTCGTTTTATCACAGCTTTAGGGATAGATCATATTGGCGAGGTTGCGGCTAAAAAATTAAGCTTAAGTTTTGGTAAAGAGTGGCACAAGCAAAGCTTTGAAGCTTATGCCAATTTAGAAGGTTTTGGGGAGCAAATGGCTTTAAGTCTTTGCGAATTTACGCGTGTTAATCATACAAGAATTGATGAGTTTTACAGGCTTTTAAATTTGAAAATAGAAAAACTTGAAATCAAAAGCGATGGTGTGATTTTTGGTAAAACTTTTGTGATTACAGGAACTCTTTCACGACCAAGAGATGAGTTTAAGGCTTTAATAGAAAAGCTTGGAGGTAAGGTAAGTGGTTCGGTTTCTAAAAAGACTGACTATGTGCTTTTTGGAGAAGAGGCAGGTTCTAAGCTGAGTAAGGCTAAAGAGCTTGAAGTAAAATGTATAGATGAAAGTGCTTTTAATGAACTTGTTAAAGAATAGTTCTTATATTTTAACACTTTTAAGCCTTTTTGGATTTTTGCTAACTTGGCAAAGGAGTGCTTTTTCTCTGTTTTTTTTAATTCCTATTTTCTTAACACTTTTTTGGGAATTCTTTTTATTTTTAAAGCTTAGAAAAAATATTATAAAAGAAGCTACTTTGATTAAGGGAAGTTTGTTTTATCGTATTAGTATGGGGGATTTTTATCTTTATATTTTTAGTTTTTTCTTGGCGATTTTTGGACTTGTTTCTTTATTTTTAAATTTTTTAAATCTTGAAAAAATTGATTTAGTTTTTATATTTATAATTTTGCCTTTATTGATGATATTTTTAAAAAAAGAATTGCATTTGCAATTTGTAAATAATGCTTATAATGATTTTAGAATAGTTGTTATCGCTAGTTTTTTTACCGCTTTATTTTATGCATTTTATGGGCTTTTTTTTACTTACAATGAGCTTTTAAATTTAGAACTTTTTTCTAGGAAAATCATTGCTTATAAGA
The DNA here is from genome assembly GCF_001762785.1 of Campylobacter sp. BCW_6463. Taxonomy (NCBI): domain Bacteria; kingdom Pseudomonadati; phylum Campylobacterota; class Epsilonproteobacteria; order Campylobacterales; family Campylobacteraceae; genus Campylobacter; species Campylobacter sp. BCW_6463. Next base: position 38,655 of record NZ_MJXL01000021.1, on the reverse strand, counting down.
GTGCTTCTTTTGTTTATTTTGATTTTTTATCTGAATTTTTGTATTTTGTTTCAAATTTAAAACTTTTTATTTTTTCTCATTTTGGATATTTGAGCTTTAGAGCTTTAAATTTTATTTTTGATTTTTTTAATTTTTTTATGTTTTGCTCTCTTTTGGCTTTTGTTTTTAATTTTGTTTTGAAAATAAACATAAAAATAATTGTTTTATTTTTATGTTTTATCATGGTTTTAGGAAGTTATTTTTTAAAAGAGCAAAGAAATAATGCCTTAAAATCTGAACAAGAACAAATACTTTTATGGATGAATAATTTTAATTTTTTAAAAGATAATAACTTAAGTTTAATTCAAAAAGAAAAAGATCTTTTTGAAAAAGATCTTAAAGATCTTAGAGAAATTTTTAAAAAAAATGCTTTTGAAATAGGAATTTGGTGGTTTTCTAAAGAAAAAGAAGACTTGGAAAAAAGAATAAATGAGAGTTTAAAATGAGATTTGATTTTTTTGTTTCAAAGCGTTTAAATATCAGTAGAAATAAAGCTTTAGAGCTTATAGAAAATGAAGAGATTTTACTTAATGGTAAAAGTTTTAAAGCTTCTTTTGATGTGAAAAATTTTTTAGAAAATTTAAAAAAAACGCAAGATTTAAATCTTGAAGATATACTTTTAGCCAATGAGTTAAAATTGGATCTTTTAAGTGAAATTTATGTTTCAAGAGCAGCTTTGAAATTAAAAAATTTTTTAGAAGAAAATGATATTGAAATAAAACATAAAAATTGTCTTGATATAGGATCTAGCACGGGCGGTTTTGTGCAAATTTTACTTGAAAATCAGGCTTTAAAAATCACTACTCTTGATGTGGGTAGTAATCAACTCCATCCAAGTTTAAGAGCAAATGAAATAATTATCTTGCATGAAAATACAGATCTTAGAGCCTTTAAAAGTGAAGAAAAATTTGAACTTGTTACTTGTGATGTGAGTTTTATTTCTCTTATTAATTTACTTTATTATATCGATAATTTAGCTTTAAAGGAAATTATTTTACTTTTTAAACCTCAGTTTGAAGTGGGAAAAAATATCAAAAGAGATAAAAAAGGTGTTTTAAAAGATGACAAGGCAATCTTAAAGGCAAGAATGGATTTTGAAAAAGCATGTGCTAAGTTAGGTTGGCTTTTAAAAAATACGCAAAAATCAAGCATTAAAGGAAAGGAAGGTAATGTTGAATATTTTTACTACTATATCAAAAATTAATATTACTTCTTTAGCTATAGGTTGTTTTGATGGTATACATTTAGGGCATCTAAAACTTGTAAAATGTTTAGATGAGAATGGGGCTTTGTTGGTTATTAATAAATTTAAGGGTCAATTTCTTTGTTCAAATCGTCAAAAAGAAGAAATTTCAGGAAAAAAAGTTATAGAAGTGGATTTTGAAAGTATAAAATCTTTAGATGGTAAAGATTTTTTAAGCTTTTTGAAAAAAGAATTTATCAATTTGAAATTTATAGTAGTGGGATATGATTTTTCTTTCGGGAAAAATAGGGCTTATAGTGCTAAAGATATTGAGTCTTTAAGTGGGATAAAAACTATAATAGTTGATGAATTTAGTATAGGCGGAGTAGGTGTTCATGCAAGTTTAATTAAGGATTTTTTATCAAAAGCAAATTTACAAAAAGCAAAAGAATTTTTAGGAAGAGATTATAGTATTAAAGGAAAGTTGATTAAAGGACAAGGTTTGGGCTCTAAAGAACTTTTTGCGACTATAAATTTAGATTGTAAAGGCTATTTTTTGCCTCAAAATGGTGTTTATGCTACTTTGTTAAAAAGCCAAAAAAATATTTATAAAAGTGTGAGTTTTTTAGGTGTAAGATCAAGCGATGAAAATTTTGCCATAGAAAGTCATATTTTAGAGGAATTGGGTGAAAATTTCACACAAGGGGAGTTTTTCGAACTTGAGTTTATATCTTTTCTAAGAGAGAATCAGAAATTTCAAGATCTAAAAAAACTTAAAAATCAAATTGCCAAAGACATAGAACAAGCTAGAGAATTATTAAGGAAAAATGATGAAAGATGAACTTTTTAAACAAAGCCCTAAAAAACAATTTGAATTTGATAAAAGCGTGGCTAGTGTTTTTGATGATATGATTAATCGTTCTGTACCATTTTATAGGGAAAATTTAGAACTTTGTGCTAATTTATTGGCTAAAATTTTACTTGCAAATGCAAGTATTTGTGATTTGGGCTGTTCAAGTGCTAATTTTTTGATTTTGTTGGCAAATCTAAGAAAGGATTTTAAACTTTTTGGCGTGGATAATTCTGCTTCTATGCTTGAAGTTGCAAAGTCAAAAACTAAAGCTTATGGACTTGATATAAGTTTTTTTGAAGCTAATTTATGCGAATTTGATTTTTTTACTTGCGATGTTTTTGTGGCAAATTATACCATGCAGTTTATTCGTCCTCCTAAAAGACAGGAATTGCTTGATAAAATTTATAAAAATTTAAATCCTAAAGGCATTTTGATTATGAGTGAAAAAATCCTTTATGAAGATGCTTTTTTGTCTAAAAATATCATAGAACTTTATGCAGACTACAAAGAAAAACAAGGCTATTCTAAATTTGAAATTGCAGCTAAAAGAGAAGCCTTAGAAAATGTTTTAATTCCTTATAGTCAAAAAGAAAATTTAAACATGCTAGAAAAGGCAGGTTTTAAGAAAATAGAAAGTATTTTTAAATGGGCAAATTTTGAAACTTTTATAGCTTTTAAGGATTAGAGATATTTTCATTTTCCCATTCATCTTTTGGAAAACCTACCTTATACGCATTAACACAATCTTGACTGATGATAGCTTTGTGCCTGCATTCTAAACTTCTTTTTTTTGCTTCTTCAGGGTGATTTTGATAATATTCTACACTTTTGGTTTGTTCGCATGCTGCAAAAAATATACCAATAAGGCTTAAAAAAAGAGTTATTTTCATGGTAATTTTTCCTGTGTTATATTAATATCATCACTAAAGATAGAACTTTGATTGTTTTCTGTTGTTTTGGAAGGATAAATTTCAGAAGGTGTTTCTGCTATGGGCGGCATTATAATACTTTCATTATTTTCTGAACTTTGGTTAATATCTTTTGTGATTTTTTCTTTTTTTAAATCATTTTGCTTTAAAGCTTCTGATATCTGATTATCAGATTTTTTTGGTGTGTTTGGACTGTATTTACTCTCTTCATTTGTTGGCTTAATACCAACTTTTAATGCATTAATACAATCTTCGCTAAGAGTTCCGCTTTCTTTGCATTCTTTTGCTTTTTCTTTTGCTTCGCTAGGATGATTTTTGTAGTAATTTTCTGTTTTGCTATCGCAAGCTGTTATATTAATAATTATTAAAATTGTAAGTAAAATACTTAGTCTTTGCATTTATCAATCTCCTAAAATTTCTAATATCTTAGCAAACTTGCATAAAGCAACGATAAATTATTTTTCTTCATTGTAAGAAAAAATAGGTAAAGACCATTGATATTTGATAGCTAAAAGTCTTGCAATAACTCCTATAAAAAGAGTTAAAAGTGTGCAAACTAGAGCATTAAGCTCAAGCCAAATTATTAGAGAGTAATAGATTGTTCCTGCAATTATGGCGATTCCTGCATAAATTTCTTTTTGAAATACCAAAGGGATTCTCATACATAAAATATCTCTTAAAATTCCACCAAAAACACCCGTAATTACAGCAGCAGCAACGGCTATGATAAACCCATGATTTTGATCTATGGCTATTTGAGCTCCAAGTATGCTAAAAACAACAAGTCCTATAGCATCAAGAGTTAGAAATAAAGTTTCAAGCTTGGTTACTACACGTGGAATTTTTGTGGCTATAAGGGCGCAAAAACAGATTAAAATAATATATTCAGGATGTTTAACCCAAGTTAAAGGATAATGTCCTAAAAGCACATCTCGTATGCTTCCGCCTCCAATTGCTGTTACGAGAGCAATAAAAATAACTCCAAAAAGATCCATTTTATGGCGTCCTGCAGCTAAAGCCCCTGTCATTCCTTCTGCGGAAATACCTATGATATAAAGAGTGGTTATTGTAAGAGCATTTATCTCCATAATTTATACCTTAAAATTTATCACAATTTATTTGATACTGTTTAATATTTTCATCATTTACTTCGTGGTTTGGTACTTGATAGCATTCTTTAAATTTCGGAGTTTTAATAATTTTTACATAAAAACTTGGTATAGCAATACGGTTTTTAATGTATTGTGGTTCTTTATCGTAAAGTACTAAATTTAAAACTTCAATACTTTGAAATTTTAAAGCCAAATTTCTTTCTCTTTGTTCGATTTCATTCCAAATTTTATTATTTATTTGCGCATTTTGTGGGGTAATATTACTCATTAAAAATACTGAATTTTGAGCAGCTTTACTAAAGCTAAAAGAAGCATTGGGTGCAGTGTGTCCTCGCGTGTAGCCGCTGTTTTTATAATCACTCCAAGTAGTGCGGTATTTTTTAGGAATATTTGTATCATCTTCAAAGCGAGGGCGTTTTTTAATTTGTTTATTTTTTAAATTTGAAGCTTCTGCTTTATAAGCAATGGCTTTTGTACCTTTGAGTTTATAATCATAGCAATTTAGATAAAAAAACTTATCTAAGATTTGCGAGCAGTTTATGTTGTTAAAATAAGAAGAAAAAACAGCACTAGGCTTGTAAGATTCTAAGGCGAAAATATTAAGAAATATAGCGAGTAAAAAGATGAAAATTTTCATTTAAGTTCCTTATCTTTACTTTTGCAAAGATGATTTAAAAAACATTCTTTACATAAAGGTTTTTTAGCTTTACAAGTGTAGCGTCCAAAAAGAACCATGGCTTGATGAAGATAGTTAAGATTATCTTTAAATATGCGTGTTAAATCTTCTTCTGTAGCTTCTGGAGTTTTTGCTTTGCTAAGTCCTAAGCGGTGAGAAACTCTAAAAACATGAGTATCTACAGCCATGAAATTTGCTCCACACCATTCTATTAAAACCACATGGGCGGTTTTTTGTCCCACGCCTGCTAAGGATTTTAATTTCTCTTCTTCAAGGGGAATTTCTCCGTCAAAATTTTCACAAACTGATTTTGCCATTTTTATAAGATTTTGTGCTTTATTATTAAAAAATGAACAAGTTTGTATGTAGGTTTTAAGGCTTGATAAATTTGCATTTGCAAGAGATTTGATATCAGGATAAGCTTTAAAAAGATCAGGAGTGATGAGATTAACTCTTTTATCAGTGCATTGGGCTGAAAGCATCACACAGACTAATAGTTCGTATAAATTTGAAAATTTAAGTTCTGTTACAGGTTTCTCAAAATGTTTTAAAAAAAGCTCTTTGATTTCTAAATTTCTTTTCATTTTTTAATTTTAGTTAATTAGCTTTAAACCAAGTTTAGATATAATCGATTTTATATACATTTTATTAAAAAGGAAACCCAATGAAAAAAATTTCTTTAGTTGCAGCAGCTTTGATTGCAGGTGTAGCTTTAAATGTAAATGCAGCTACAGTAGCCACTGTTAATGGCAAGAGCATTAGTGATACAGAAGTAAGTGAATTTTTTGCCCCTATGCTTAGAGGACAGGATTTTAAAACTTTGCCAGATAATCAAAAAAAAGCTCTTATTCAGCAGTATATTATGCAAGACTTAATTTTACAAGATGCTAAAAAACAAAATTTAGAAAAAGATCCTTTATACACAAAAGAACTTGATCGTGCAAAAGATGCAATACTTGTTAATGTTTATCAAGAGAAAATTTTAAATACAATTAAAATTGATGCGGCTAAAGTTAAAGCTTTTTATGAACAAAATAAAGACAAATATGTAAAACCTGCAAGAGTGCAAGCAAAACATATCTTAGTAGCGACAGAAAAAGAAGCTAAGGATATTATTAACGAACTTAAAGGTTTAAAAGGTAAAGAGCTAGATGCTAAATTTAGTGAGCTTGCTAAAGAGAAATCAATTGATCCAGGTTCAAAAAACCAAGGTGGTGAGCTTGGTTGGTTTGATCAATCAACTATGGTAAAGCCTTTTACAGATGCTGCTTTCGCACTTAAAAATGGTACTATTACTACAACTCCGATAAAAACGAATTTTGGCTATCATGTAATCTTAAAAGAAAATTCGCAGGCTAAAGGTCAAATCAAATTTGATGAAGTGAAACAAGGTATTGAAAACGGACTTAAATTTGAAGAATTTAAAAAAGTTATCAATCAAAAAGGCCAAGATCTTTTAAATAGTGCTAAAGTGGAATATAAATAATGGGTGTTTTAGACATTGTAAAAGCAGGAGTGATTAGCGGAGATGAGCTTAATAAAGTTTATGACTATGCTAAAGCAGAGGGTTTTGCTATTCCTGCTGTTAATGTTGTAGGAACTGATTCTATTAATGCAGTTTTAGAAGCTGCAAAAAAAGTTAACTCTCCAGTTATTATCCAGTTTTCAAATGGTGGGGCAAAATTTTATGCAGGGAAAAATTGTCCTAATGGAGAAGTTTTAGGTGCAATTAGTGGGGCTAAACATGTACATTTACTTGCTAAAGCTTATGGTGTGCCTGTGATTTTACACACTGATCATGCCGCAAGAAAACTTTTACCTTGGATTGATGGGCTTATTGAGGCAAATGCACAATATAAAAAAACCCATGGACAAACTTTATTTAGTTCTCATATGCTTGATCTTAGCGAAGAAAGTTTAGAAGAAAATCTTAACACATGTGAAGTTTATCTTCAAAAACTTGATGCTTTAGGTGTCGCGCTTGAAATAGAACTAGGTTGTACAGGTGGCGAAGAAGATGGAGTGGATAATACAGGTATTGATAATTCTAAGCTTTATACCCAACCAGAAGATGTAGCACTTGCATATGAAAGACTTGGAAAAATTAGTGATAAATTTTCAATTGCAGCAAGCTTTGGAAATGTACATGGAGTTTACAAACCAGGAAATGTTAGCTTACAACCTGAAATTTTAAAAAATTCGCAAAAATTTGTCAAAGATAAATTTGCTTTAAAAAATGATAAGCCTATAAATTTTGTATTTCATGGTGGTAGCGGTAGCGAGCTAAAAGATATTAAAAATGCAGTAAGTTATGGCGTAATTAAGATGAATATTGACACAGATACCCAGTGGGCTTTTTGGGATGGGGTACGTGAATATGAACTTAAAAATAGGGCTTATTTGCAAGGACAAATTGGAAATCCAGAAGGTGATGACAAGCCAAATAAAAAATACTATGATCCGCGTGTTTGGTTAAGGAGTGGTGAAGAAAGCATGATAAAGCGTCTTGAAGTCGCTTTTGAAGATTTAAACTGTATAAACAAAAACTAAGCATTTTAAAGGCTTAGTTTTATTTTGTTTTAAAAATTTTTATCAAATTAAGTAGCAATCTTTAAAATAAAATTTTTATTGAGGTATTGGTTTCATGGAGATTAAATCAGATGAAATTTCAGAACTTGTTTTGCCTGAAGGCAAAGATGCAAGAGGTTCTTTGGTTTATTTTAAAATTATTTTTATTCCAGCTTTTCTTTATATTTTGATTTTATTAGGTTATTTTAATGTAATTGACTTTAAGGTTGAATTACATACGGTTATTATGACAGGTGTGATTTTTTTTACAGCATTGATTTTTGCTAGACATAGTGCTGAGTATGCGTATAGTATTTTTGAACAACAAAAAGATGAATTTAAACAGGCTTTAAAAAGACATATTATGAGGCATTTTCTTGCCATAGGGAAAGACACGAAATCAAATGCCAATTTTGATGACTTTGCTTATACATATATTAAAGGTGCAAGAAATGAGAATTTTGCTAGTATAGGTTCGGCAATTTTTCCAATGATGGGAATTTTAGGAACTTTTATCAGCATAGCTTTTTCAATGCCAAATTTTAGTTCTAGTGATACAGCCGCTTTAGAACAAGAAATTGCAGATTTGTTAAGTGGAGTAGGAACTGCTTTTTATGTTTCAATTTATGGAATTTTTCTTGCATTATGGTGGATGTTTTTTGAAAAATATGGTAAAAGTAAAATAGATCGTTTACTAAATCGTCAAAAAAACGCTACAAGTGGATTTTTTTGGACAAAAGAAGAGCTTGATCAAAGATATTTAACTGAGAGTTTGCAACATTTTGAAAAAATTGGAGCAATTTTTAAACAAGTTAGCAATGATGATTTTTTTGCAGAGCTTGATCATGCTATTGATAGAAAATTTGGCATTTTTCAAGATATGCTAAATGTAGAAGAAAAAGCTATTAGATTAAGTAGTGAACACATCAAACAAACCATGAGTGAGCTTAGTAAAGCACAAAGAGATCAACGCGATCTTGGAAAGCTTTATAGTGAAATGTTAAATGGCATAGGTTTGCTCAATCAAAATTTGAAAGAAATCAATACAAGAATGTCAGAACAATATAATCGCTTGCTCGATATCAGTAGTGATAAAATTCATCATCTTGATAAGACGCTAAGTGCATTCGATGAAAAAGTAGAGCGTTTTGGCAAAAATTTTGAACTTTATGAAAAAGCAATGTTGGAAAGTCAAGAAAAGGTTTTTGAGGGATTTAAAGCAAGCTTGTTTGAAGGTATGCATAAATTTAAGGAAGTATATGAAGAAGAAAAAAGTATCGATGCTAAAATCAAAATGATGGATGAGCTTAAAAAAGAAATGAAAGCACTTGATGAAGAAACAAGTCAAATGATGAGTAAGCTTTCTGGGGATGGAAATCAAAATAAAGAAAATGAAACCAAACAAATAGAAGATTTTTCAGAGTCTAAGACTGAAGAAAATCAAGATGAAATTCAAGCAGAAATATCTAAGCAAGAAAGCAATGATGAGTTAAAAAATGAAGATAAAGAAAATAAATGAAAAATGAGTCAAAAGAAGATAGCAATTTTTGGATAGCTTATGCTGATTTAATGGCAGGATTGCTGTTTGTTTTTATTTTGCTAATAGGTGCTATTGTTGTAAAATATGTTTTAACTCAAAGTGATTTAAAAGAAATTAAAGACAATCTCAATAAACAAGAGGCACGCTTAGAGGAGAGCAAAGAAGAGCTTAGAAATAAAGAAGCTATAGTGTTTAAACTAAGTTCTGATTTAAACAATGCTTCTAGTGCTTTAAATCTTGCTAATTCTCAAAAAGCAGAATTAGAGGCTAATATTACAAATTACAAGCAGTTAAGTAAAGATTTGAACTCAACTTTAGATAATAAAGATAAGCAAATTTTGATTTTACTAGGTCAATTAGAGAAAAAAGATGAAGAGCTTAAAAATTTACAAGAAGATTTTCAAAAAGCTAAAGAAAAGGTGCAAAATCTTGGTTTGATTCGTGAAAATTTAAGCAAGGAATTGCAAAGCAAACTTGATAATAATATCACTATAGATGAAAAGACAGGATCTATTTCTTTGCCTGCTGAAGTACTTTTTGATAAAGATTCTTATGTGTTAAAAAATGAAGCAAAGGCAAGTTTGAGAAAAATCTTAAGCGAATATTTTGATGCTATTCTTGAAGATCCAAAAATTTTTTCTAACATTGAAAATATCATTATTGAAGGACATACTGATAGTGATGGATCTTATATTTATAATTTAGATTTGTCGCAAAAAAGAGCTTATGAGGTGATGAATTTTATCTATACTTTTTATAAGAGTGATAAGCTTCAAAAGCTTTTAATGGCAAGTGGACGTTCTTTTTCAGATCCTGTGTTTGTCAACGGAGTTGAAGATAAGGATAAGAGTCGTCGCATAGAGATAAAATTTAGCATTAAAAATGATAATGCTTTAAAAGATGTAGAAAAATTCTTTGAATTTCATTAAAACAATTAGTCCTATACAAAAAATCAATTTTAACGGATTTGAATTTTATATTAAAAGAGATGATTTATTAGGAGAAATTAATGGAAATAAAGCTAGGAAACTTGCTTTTTATATCCATCAAAGATATCCTAAAAATCAATCTTTTATAAGTTATGGAGGAAGCCAAAGTAATGCTTTGGCGGCATTAAGTATTTTTGCTAAACAAAGATCATATAAGCTTGTTTTTGCTTGTGAAAAAATTTCTACTTTTCTTAAGAATAATCCTTGTGGAAACTATGCTTTAGCTTTAGAAAATGGTGTTGATTTTGTAGAAAATATCCATTCTTTATCCTTAAAGCAATTTGCCTTGTCTTTGTGTAAAAAAGATGATATTTTTATAGAACAAGGCATGGCTAATTTAGAAGCTCAATATGGCTATATGGAGCTTGCTCAAGAAATTCAAATGCAAAGTCAAAGTTTAAAGCTTGATTTTGATATTTTTTTACCTTCGGGTACAGGCACTTCGGCAGCTTTTTTGGCAAAGTATTCTAAATTTAAAGTATTTACTTGCGCTTGTGTAGGTGATATTAAATATCTTAAAAAACAAATTTTAACATTAGATCCAAGCTATGATTTTTCAAATTTAGAATTTTTAACAAGTGATAAAAAATATCACTTTGCTAGACCGTATAAAGAATTTTATGAGCTTTACATGGATTTAAAGTTAAAGTGCAATATAGAATTTGACTTGTTGTATGATATTTTAGGATTAAGTATAGCATTAAAACAAGAGTGGAAAAAACCATTGCTTTATATACATCAAGGTGGAATTTTAGGAAATTCCACTATGTTAGAGAGATATAAATTTAAAAAATTAGTTTAAAATTCCATAGATAAAAATGATTAAAATAATCAAAGGTACTATATATTTTACATAATAAAACCAAATTCCAAACCATGAACTTTTAAGTGTATTGTTATTGCTAAGTTCTTTTAGACTTTCTTGTTTGCCTAAAATCCAACCTACATAAATGCAGCAAAAAAATGCAGTTAAAACAAACAAAATATTTCCACTAATGAAATCAAAACTATCAAAAATGTTTTTTCCTTTGATGATAACAATATCACGCCAAGGCCCATAAGTTAGAATACAAGGAAGATTGCCAAGTATGAAGATAAACCCTAGAGTTAGGTTAATAGAAAGATTTTTAGAATATTTAAATTTTTCTTCTAATACGCTAATAATAACTTGATAAATTGGCAAGCTTGTGGTTAAAGCTGCAATCAAGAGTAAGACAAAAAATAAAATACACACAATGGTACCAAAATGGATATGAGAAAATGCTATAGGTAAAGTTTCAAAAACCAAAGAAGGCCCGCTATCTGGAGCAAGTCCTGCTGAGAAAAGTGCTGGAAAAATCATAAAACCAGCCAAAACAGCTATAATGGTATTTAAAACCCCTGTATAAATAGCGGTTTTTGCCATATTTTCATTTTTATTAAGATGAGATGAAAGTGTTATCATCACCCCAAAACCTAGGGATAAAGCAAAAAAGACTTGCCCTAAAACATCGATTAAAAGTTTTGATGATAAAATTTTACTAAAATCAGGTTCAAGATAAAATTTAACTCCAGCTATAGCTCCATCAAGGGTTAAATTGCGTCCCACAACAACAATAAGACAGATAAATAATAAGGGCATTAAAAATTTGACGGATTTTTCTATACCATCTATAATGCCTCTTTTTAAAATAATATAATTAATAATTACAAAAACAGTGGTAAAAATACCAACTCCTAAAGGATTGAAGGCTATTTTGTCGTTAAAAAACTGATGAGTAAATTCTTTGCTTACTACATTGGCAAGACTAAAATTCCCTAGGGTTAATTCCCAAATATAAACTAAAACCCATCCTCCAAGTACCATGTAGTAAGCCATTATGCCAAAGCTTCCTAAAAGTCCCATATATCCAATACTTTGCCATTTTTGTTTGAAAGCATCTACGCTATTTGTCATCGCTTTTCTGCCTATGACATTTTCAACTAAAATAACAGGAATGCCTATGATAATCATAGCTATACAAAAAACTAATACATAAGCACCGCCACCATTTTCTCCTACAAGATAGGGAAAACGCCAAGTTGCTCCAAATCCTATGGTTGCTCCAGCAACTGTTAGAATATAAGTTAGTGTGCTACTCCATGTTTGTCTTTGCATGATTATCCTTTCGAAAAAGAATTATTTTACCTAAAAATAACTTTAAAAACTTATAAGCTATCCATATAGCTTATATCGTAAGTATTTTTTAAGCGTTTGTGTATCGTTTCGTGCCAATTTTGAGATATGAGAGAGTTTAATTTTTCTAATTTATCTAATAAATTCAGATTTTGCTTAAGAATTTGATGCGGGGAGTAAAAAAGTTGATTGAGTTCAAATACACTAAGTGAAGTAGAATTTTTTTCTAAAATTTTAATATTTTCATGCTTTCGTATTTGTCCAACTTGTAAAACTTTATAATACCATCCACTCAAGCCCGTTTTAAAAATTTCATGTGTAAAATTTGGATTATTGTGAATTTTAGAAATTTTTACACAAGGTTTTCTAGGTTCGCTTACTTGCAGTATTGCATTTGAAATTTGATGTATATCACCTATGCAAACATTTTGTTCACAAAGCCCATCGATGCTCAAATTTTCACCCATTGAGCCAAAATTTAGCTTTTTATTAAGAAATCTTTCCCATATAGGATAGTTTTGACAAGAGTTGGCAAAAATAGCCTTATGGTAGCCTCCATGATGAATTTTATCAGCTATTTGATCATCTAAAATACCTAGAAAATCAATTTGTGTTTCTTCTAGGTAAGTATCTTTAATAAATGCGCTTTGGAAATTTTTATAGTTTTTAATTTTCCCTATTTGCAAACTTTGAATTTTCATGGTTCTAGTTTTTTTAATAAATCATCAGCACTGATAAAACCCGTGATTTTTAATTTTTCTTTTCCATTTTCAAAGAAAATTAAAACAGGTGGGCCAAAAACATTAAATTCTTTCATGGTTTTAATTTGTTCATTATTATTTTCGCTTACATCAACTTTGATAAGTTTGTAATTTTGCATTTTTTGTATGATTCTTTCATCGCTAAAGGTCAATTCATCTAAAAGTTTGCAATTTTCACACCAAGATGCAGTAAAATCAAGCATTATGGGCTTTGTATTTGTTTGTATTTCTTGCTTTAATTGTTCAAAATTGTTGATATAATCATAGCTTAAAGCAGGTTTTGAGGCAGATATAGTATTGAAATTTAAAGGATTTAAGAAATTTTTAGCCCCAAAAAGTCCCCCTAGGAAAATACTTAGAGAATAAGCTAAAATAAGAATTAAAATACTTTTTTTAATTTTAGAAATTATTGTAAAACTTTTTTCAAAAATTCCCATAAAAACACTAAAAAATACACCTAAAATTCCATAGGCAATTAAAATGTAATTTTCTTCAATAATTCTAGAAAGTATCCAAATAGCCATAGCCAACATAACAAAAGCAAAGAAAATTTTTACTTTTTCCATCCAAAAACTAGGTTTAATAAAACCTAATCCTAAGCCTATGAAAAGCAAAGGTATACCCATGCCAAAACTCATGATAAAAAGCGCACTACCACCTAATAAAGCATTGCCTGTATTGGCTATATAAATTAAAGCACCTGCTAAAGGGGCTGCTACGCAAGGACCTACTATTAAAGCAGATAAAAATCCCATAATAGCTATACCTACAACTCCCTTTCCTTTTTCGCTTTTTTTATGTATAAAGGTTTGAAATCTTAATGGTAATTCGAAACGAAAAGCTCCAAACATAGCAAAAGCAAAAGCTATGAAAATTAGAGCAAAAAGAATTAAAATAATAGGTTTTTGTAAAATTCCTTGAATACTTGCTCCTAGAAAACTTGCTATAACTCCAGCAATAGCGTAGGCTAAAGACATGAAAAAAACATAGATAAAAGAGAGAAAAAAACTATGTTTTTTTGAAAATTTAGCATTACTTTTTGCTATGATAAGAGAAGATAAAATCGGAATCATAGGTAAAATACAAGGTGTTAAGGAGAGTAAAAGTCCATAGCCAAAAAAACTTAGTAAAATCCAAAAAAAGTTATCTGTTGCTAAAAAATTTGCTATAGAGCTTTCTTCAGATTCAATTTTAGTTTTTTTATCTGTTTTTTGAGCTTTATAAGGTTTTGAAATTTCAAAAGTATCTTTTTTAGAAATGAGATCAAAGTACCAAGTTTGAGGATTATAACACAAGCCTTGTTCAGAACAACCTTGAAATTCGAGTTTGATTAAATTTGTAGTATTTTTTGCAAAGTGCTCTAGTAGTAAATTTGGCAAAGCTAAATTTAATTTTTGATAATAAACATTTTCATTGCCTCTTGTAGAGCTTTGAGGTAGATTAATCAAAGAACTTATATCTTTTTCATTTATATATAATTTAAGTTTATTAGAATAAAGATAAATATCTTTTCCAAGTTCAATATCAATTGAGATAGAACTATTATAAGAGTTTGATTTTACATTAAAAGCTTCATTTAAAGACAATATAGAAGCAAAACATAAGCAAAAACTTAATAAAATAATACCAAAAATACGCATAAATTTCCTAAAAACTTATTTTTCCTTTATCTTTAGCTTCAATTATAATTTATTATGATAAATTTACTTTAAATACTTTATAAAGGTTTGAAAATGCAAGAAAATAATTCTTCAAAAACACAAGGGGCTGTTAAAAAGAATGAAATTTATATTTCTGTTAAAAGAAAGAAAAGTACAATAGAATATGAAAAAGATTTAAAGAATTTGCAAATTGAGCTTTTGAAATTTCAAAATCATGTTAAAGCCAAGGGTTTAAAGGTTCTTATACTTATAGAAGGACGCGATGCAGCTGGAAAAGGTGGGGCGATTAAACGTTTGATTGAGCATTTAAACCCGCGTGGTTGCCGCGTTGTGGCTCTTGAAAAACCTAGTGATGTGGAAAAAACACAGTGGTATTTTCAGCGTTATATAGCACATTTGCCCTCGGCCGGTGAGATTGTGATTTTTGACAGATCTTGGTATAATCGTGCAGGAGTAGAACCGGTTATGGGTTTTTGTACACCGCAACAACATAAAGATTTTTTAAGAGAAGTGTCTTTGTTTGAAAATATGATTTCAAATAGTGATATTATTTTTTTTAAATTTTATTTTTCAGTATCAAAAGACGAGCAAAAAAAACGTTTTGAAAAACGCCGAAGTGATCCACTTAAACAATATAAATTATCTCCTGTAGATCAAAAATCACAAGAATTATGGGATAAATATACTTTAGCTAAATACTCTATGCTTTTAGCATCTAATACTCCAACTTGTCCTTGGACTATTATTTCTTCAGATGATAAGAAAAAAGCAAGATTAAATTTATTGCGTTTTATACTTTCTAAGGTAGAATATCCAAATAAAAAAACTGGAGATTTTTCCAAAATTGATGCAAAATTAGTGCGTAGTGGAGAAGAAGAAATACGAAAAATGGAGGCGAATTTGGAAAAACTTGACAGTAAAAAAGCAGATGAGAAAATAAAAGATTTAGATTAAGGAAAAGAATGCATAAGCTGGTTGAAAATTTAGCACTAAAGTACTATGATAAAGTAGTTGATTTAAGACATCAAATTCATATGCATCCTGAGCTTGAATTTGAAGAAGAAAATACAGCTCATTTAGTGTGTAAAATTTTAGATGAGTTTGGCATTAAATATCAAAAAAATATTGCAAAAACAGGAATTTTAGCTATTATAGAAGGAAAAAAGAAGAGTCAGAAAAAACCAAAATGCGTTCTTTTAAGAGCGGATATGGATGCTTTGCCTGTACAAGAAAAAACTAATCTAAGTTATGCTTCAAAAATTGATGGTAAGATGCACGCATGTGGACATGATGGACATACAGCAGGACTTTTGGGAGCTGCTTTGATATTAAATGAGCTCAAAGATGAATTTTGTGGCACGATTAAGTTTATGTTTCAGCCCGCAGAAGAGGGAAGCGGTGGAGCTAAACCTATGATAGAATCAGGTGTATTGGAAAATCCTTATGTTGATGCGGTTTTTGGTTGTCATTTATGGGGGTCTTTGCTTGAAAATACTGCTCAAATTGTAAGTGGTGAAATGATGGCTGGAACGGATATTTTTGATTTGGAATTTATTGGCAGAGGAGGGCATGGAGCTCATCCGCACACTTGTATAGATCCTATAATTATGGCAACGCAATTTGTAAATAATATACAAAGTGTTGTTTCTAGGCGTTTAGCCCCTTATGAAGCAGGGGTGATTACCGTAGGTCAAATTTGTGCAGGAACTACTTATAATGTTATTCCTGCAAATGCTTATTTAAAAGGAACTGTGCGCTTTTTAAATGATAAAACACAAGATATTTTAAAAAGTTCTCTAGAAGAAGTAGCTGCTGCTAAAGCAAAATCTAATGGTGGAGATTATAAGCTTAAATATACTAAAGAATTTCCTCCATTGATTAATGATGAAAAAGCTGCTTTAATAGCAAGAAAAGCTTTTGCAAAGGTCTTAGGAGAAGAAAATATCATTGTTTCTTCTAAACCTGACATGGGGGCTGAAGATTTTGCTTTTTTAACACGAGAAAGAATGGGAGCTTATGTATTTGTTGGAATTTCAAAGGATTTAAATCATCCAGCTTTGCACCATAGTTCTACTTTTTGTTGGGATGATGAAAATTTAAAAGTTTTAATGCAGGGTGATGTGATGATGGCTTTAGAATTTTTAAATTTATAAAATAGAATTAAAAATTCACAAAAAATTCACAAAAAATGAGTAAAATTTAATCTTGATTTTTCTTTAGGATTTGTTATTATGAAAAAGAAGATTGTTTTAATCATTTTAATTGCAATACTTGGAAGTGTTGGGGCTTATTTTATTTTTTTTAATAATGATGAAAAAATCAGCTATTTAACTCAAAAAATACAAAAAAAAGATATATCTCAAACCATAGAGGCAGTAGGAAAGGTATATGCCAAAGATCAAGTCGATGTAGGTGCTCAAGTTAGCGGACAAATTATAAAACTTTATGTCGATGTGGGAACTCATGTAAAGCAAGGTGATTTGATCGCTCAAATTGACAAAGATAAACAACAAAACGATTTAGATATTACAAAAGCTCAGCTTGAAAGCGCTAAGGCTAATTTAGAGAGTAAAAAAGTTGCTCTTGAGATTGCAAGTAAGCAATATCAAAGAGAGCAAAAACTTTATGCAGCTAAAGCAAGTTCTCTTGAAAATTTAGAAACTCAAAAAAATAATTATTATACTTTAAAAGCCAATGTTGCAGAGCTTAATGCTCAAGTAGTTCAGCTTGAAATCACTCTTAAAAATGCACAAAAAGATTTAGGTTATACAACCATTACTGCTCCTATGGATGGTGTTGTGATTAATGTAGCTGTAGATGAAGGACAAACAGTTAATGCTAATCAAAACACTCCTACTATAGTCCGTATAGCTAATTTAGATGAAATGGAAGTAAGGATGGAAATAGCAGAGGCTGATGTGAGTAAGATAAAAGTAGGAACAGAGCTTGATTTTTCTTTGCTTAATGATCCTCAAAAAACTTATCATGCTAAGATTGCAAGTATAGATCCAGCTGATACTGAAGTGAGTGATTCTAGTACAAGCTCAAGCTCATCAAGTTCGAGTTCTTCAAGCTCAAGCTCATCAAATGCTATTTATTATTACGCAAAATTTTATGTAGCCAATAAAGATGATTTTTTGCGTATTGGTATGAGTATACAAAATGAAATTGTTGTAGCAAGTGCAAAGGCTGTTTTAGCAGTGCCAACTTATGCAATTAAAAGTGATCCAAAAGGCTATTATGTTGAAATTTTAGAAAATCAAAAAGCTGTTAAAAAATATGTTAAACTTGGTATTAAAGATTCTATCAATACTCAAATTTTAGAAGGTGTAAATGAAAATGAAGAATTGATAGTAAGCTCAAGTGCTGATGGCTTAGCTCCTAAAATGAAGTTGAGATTTTAATGATTTTTCTTAAAAATATTTGCAAAAATATAGGCGAAAATGCCATTTTAAAAAATGTAAGTTTAAGTATAGAAAAAGGTGAATTTGTTGCTATTATAGGACAAAGTGGAAGTGGTAAAACTTCACTTTTGAATATCATAGGAACATTAGATACGCCAAGTAGTGGAACTTATGTTTTTGATGAGTATGAAGTCACTAAACTTAATAACGATGAAAAAGCAAGATTAAGGCGTGAAAAAATAGGCTTTATATTTCAAAGATATAATCTTTTAAGCTTGCTTAGCGCTAAAGAAAATGTTTCTTTACCTGCAGTTTATGCGGGAAAAAATTTACAAGAAAGAAGTCAAAACGCTAAAAAACTTTTAAATGATTTAGAATTAGCTCACAAGTTAGATTCTAAACCGAATGAATTAAGCGGAGGGCAGCAACAACGCGTTTCTATAGCAAGAGCTTTAATCAATGGTGGAGAGCTTATTTTGGCTGATGAGCCAACGGGAGCTTTGGATAGTAAAAGCGGTATTATGGTGCTTGAAATTTTACAAAAACTTAACGCGCAAGGTCATACTATAGTCTTAGTAACTCATGATCCAAAAATTGCAGCACAAGCTAAAAGGGTTATAGAAATTAAAGATGGAGAAATTTTAAGCGATACTAAAAAGGAAAAAGCTCAAGAAAAACTCACTTTAAAAACAATGTCTAAAGAGAAAAAAACACTTACTTTGCTTAAAAATCAAGCCTTTGAGTGTTTTAAGATAGCTTATTCTTCCATACTTGCACACAAACTTCGTTCTATTTTAACTATGCTTGGAATCATCATAGGTATTGCTTCTGTAGTTTGTGTTGTAGCTTTGGGGTTGGGCTCTCAAGCTAAGGTGCTTGAATCCATTGCAAGACTTGGAACAAATACTATTGAAATTCGTCCTGGAAAAGGATTTGGGGATTTGCGTTCGGGTAAAACAAGGCTTAATTTTAGTGATTTAGAAACGCTAAGATCTTTAGAATATTTAGAAGCAGTTGATGCTCACTCAAATACTTCAGGTGTAGCAACTTATACCAATATTTCTTTAAGTGCAAGAGCTGAAGGAGTGGGGGTAAATAATTTTGCCATAGAAGGTTTAAGGATAGATGCGGGAAGAATTTTAAATAATGATGATGTAAAAAATAGTACCAATGTTGCTGTGTTAGATTTTAACGCTAAAAAAAATCTTTTTCCTGATGAAAAAAGTGAAAATATTTTAGGTCGTGTGGTACTTTTTAATTCTCAACCTTTTAAGATCATAGGAGTTTTGCAAAAAGATACAGACAAGCCTATAGAAGATAATGTAGTGCGTCTTTATATACCCTATACAACACTGATGAATAAGCTTACAGGAGATAGAAATTTGCGTGAAATCATAGTTAAGGTTAAAGATGATGTGAGTTCAACTTTGGCTGAAAATGCTATCATAAGAATTTTAGAAATTAAACGCGGACAAAAGGATTTTTTTACTTTTAATTCTGACACCTTTAAGCAAGCTATTACAGCAAATAAACGCACTACAACGATACTTACAGCTTGTGTGGCTGTGATTGCTTTGATTGTTGGGGGTATAGGAGTGATGAATATCATGCTTGTTTCTGTAAGTGAAAGAACAAGAGAAATAGGCATACGCATGGCTATAGGGGCTAGAAGAGAAGATATTATGATGCAGTTTTTAATCGAAGCGGTTATGATTTGTACTATAGGGGCGATTTTAGGTGTGATTTTATCGATTTTTGTTATTTTTGCTTTTAATACTTTAAGTACTGATTTTCCTATGATTTTAAATGCCTATTCTGTGCTTTTGGGACTTTTAAGTTCTATGTTTATCGGTGTGGTTTTTGGTTTTTTCCCTGCAAGAAATGCAGCAAATTTAAATCCTATTAGTGCATTATCAAAGGAATAAAGTGAAAATAATACTTAGCATTTTTTTAGCATTTTTCTTGAGCGCTTGTGGTGCAAAACTTAGCTTGCCTAAAGAAGTTGATTTAACTCAAGAACAAATGAAAGATTTAAATCTCACTTATGATTGGTATAGATCTTATGATAATGCAAAATTAAATGAATTTCTAAATTTTGTTTTATTAAATAATAGTGATATTAATATTGCTAGAAAAACTTTGCTTTCAGCTTTGGCTAGAGCCGATTTGATTAATTATGATTTATATCCGACTTTAAGTGGAAATTTGGGTTTTGGTGCGGATAAAGATTTAAATTCAGGCAAACAAAGTAAAAATTTCAATAATTCTTTAAATTTAAGCCATGAGCTTGATATTTATGGCAAATTAAGAGATAGCGCAAGTGCGAGTGAATTTAGTGCGAAAGCAAGTGCTTATGATCTTGAAAATTTAAAAATAAGCATGATCAATACAGCTTTAAATAATGTGTTTGAGCTGGCTTATTTTAACGATGTAGATAAATTGCTTCGAGTCTATCTTTCAAATTTAGAACAAATGAAAGAGCTTTATAGCTATAAATACAAACTTGGAAAAATAGAAGAATTAGATCTTTTAAACATAGAACAAAGTCTATTAAGAGCTAAACAAAATTTATTAAGCAATGATAAAAATCGTAATTTACTCATAAAAAATTTACAAGATTTATTGGCAAAGCAAGAAGGTTTTGCCTATATAGAGTATTTTAAAACTTTATCTTTAAATGATTTTAAAACCTTAAGTCCTGATTTTAACATACCTTTAAAAGCCTTAGCATACCGTGCAGATGTGAGGTCTAAACTTAATAGCTTAAAATCAGCTTTTAAGGATTATTCTTCCATACAAAAATCTATTTTGCCTAGCATTTCTTTAGGTGGAGCATTAAGTGGGAGTGATAAAAAAATTGATGATAGTTTTAAATTTGAAATTTTAAGTGGCAATGTTAAGATTTCTTTGCCTTTCTTAGATTATGGTAGAGTAAAGCAAAATATCAAAATTTCACAATTTGCTTATGAACAACTTTTAATTTCTTATGAGCAAGCTTTACAAAGTGCGATGAATGAATTTGCATTGAATTATAAAGACTATCAAAGCGACACCTTGCTTTTGCAAAATTTGCAAAATATTAACATTAAACAAGAGCTTATCGCTAAGGCGTATTATGAAAAATATATTTTAGGAAAAAGTGAATTAAAAGATTATTTGGATGCAAATAACACTTTAAATTCTACCCAGCAAGAATTTTTAAGAGCTAGATTTAATCTTTTAAAAACCATTAATTCTTACTATCAAATCACAGCTTTAAGTTTTAATGATGAAAACTTAGAATTTCCTAAGTATTAAATTTAATAATCGATGATATTTTTTAAATCCTCGAGTAACTTTTTAGCCATCAGCTCATAGCCTTTTATAGTAAGATGTACATCATTGAGCGAAAGCTTTTGTTCTATCCATTTGTTTTTTCCTCCGCTATCTTGCATAAACTGATGCATATCAAAGATAAGAGTTTTTTCTTCTTTAGCAACTTCATATAATGCTTTGCGTATGGTAAAAAAATCAGGAGCAAGCTTGTAGTTTTTACCTTGTTTTTGAACTACGGTTGGTGGAGAGATTAGCATGATAACAGCGTTTTTATTGTAAGTTTTTAAAATGCCAATCCATTTTTTTAAATTATTTTTGAATTTTTCTTTTTCAAACCCTTTAAAGAGTGCATCATTAGAACCATAAGCAAGAATAATTAAATCATTGTGTAAAAGTTCTAGTTCTTTTTTTACAACTGCTTGATTCCAAGAGAGCCATAAATCACTTTTAGAACCATTGATTGCAATGGTATCTAAGAAAACATTATTATCTTTATTTGTGATGAAATATCCTCCTAGCTCAGCATCCTTTTGTAAGGCTGAAATTTGTAAAGGAAGATCAAGTTCTAGTTCTTTATAAGACCATTTATT
This sequence comes from Campylobacter sp. BCW_6463, assembly GCF_001762785.1. Lineage (NCBI taxonomy): Bacteria > Pseudomonadati > Campylobacterota > Epsilonproteobacteria > Campylobacterales > Campylobacteraceae > Campylobacter > Campylobacter sp. BCW_6463. Next base: position 16,880 of record NZ_MJXL01000021.1, on the reverse strand, counting down.
AATTTGCGTGGTTCTTAACTCATAGCTTTGGTTTTTTGCATCTTTGATGCTAAAAGCATTGGTATTTTGCTTGGTTTTAAATAAAAATCCTATCTTGAATTTTTTTTTATCTAAGGTTGTATCAAGGTTGATTTTTGCACCTTTGATTTTTGCTTTGGCTATTATCCCACCTAGTGGAAAATTATGTCCAGCATTAGTAGGATTTCTTGAGTTTAAAATTTCAAAGTTTTTATAAGAATAAACAAGATTAAGATTTTGTTGATATTTGGGCTGTAAAGGATAGGCAAAACCTATAGAGTTAGAGCGGATTAAATATCCTCTTATGACACGCGGAAAGAAATCAGCCGCCATATGAGAATCTCCATAAATTCTAATTCCTATGTTTTGATTTTTTTCTAATTTTTTTTCTAGATTTTTAAGATCTTTTTTTGATACATAATTTGCTAAAGCAGGGTGATTTTTGTTTTGATTGAGTATGGAATCTATTGTGTCATTTGTATTTAAATTTTGTGCATAAGAGCTAGTAAAAATAATAAAAAACAATAAGATAATTTTAAATTTATTTACTAGCATTTTCTTCCTTAAGTTTTATGTGTTCTAATAAAAGTTTAGACATTTCTCTTGCACCACTTGGGGTAAAGTGAATCCCATCATCTGTTCTTACTTTTATACTTCTATTGTTTTCATCTTTTATATAAGCTGAGTATTCATCATTGACACTAAAAAATAGTTTAGTGTTGATAAAAATTTCTTTATTTTTAAGAATTTCATTGCTGTAAATTTTATTGAGCACTTGTATTTTTTTGTTCAAATCTTCTTTTTTTACAGGAGGGATTTCAAACCAAAAAACTTTGGCTTTATGTTTTTTAGCGATTTTAATGATTTCATCTACACGATTTGTATAAATATCTATCCAAGAAGGGGAGCCAAAACGATGGTAATTTCCTCCTTTTTTAATATCCCAAGGATCATTAGCACCAAGAAGAACAACAAGATATTTAATATTTGAGTTTTTAACAAAAGCTTCATTGGTTGCTTTTGACCAGTTAAAATAGGATTTATAAGAAAGGCCTGTATTTTGTTTACTAAGATCGGTTACCTTAAGATTTAAATTTCTTAAATCTCTATTTAAGGCTATTGCAACACCTTGCATTAAAGAATCTCCGATAAATAAAAACTCATCTCCATTTTGTAGCTCTAATTTGGTATTGTCGATAAAACTAATATTTGCATCTTGGATTAAGGTTAGATTTGTTTCTTTATGAGAAGTGTTTTCATCATTTTCTAAAGTGTTTAAAACTTTATCTATTTTACTTAAGTTTTCATCTGTTGATTTACTTTCTTGATTTGTATCTTCTTCATTGGTTTGAGGCAAGGGTTCGTTGCTTAAAATTGCACGAATTTGTTCTAATTTAATTTTGAAGCCATTGGCTTCTTTTAAAAGATCATTATGGGGATAGAATGCAAAGTGATATTTTTGTTCTATATAAGAGCTAATGCTCTGATTCATAACTACAACAACCAAGCCAAGCACTATAATCAAAATGAAGAAAAATCTAACTGCACTCATCTAAAAACTCGAATAAATAAAATCAGGAATTCCATCTGGCATAAAAGCAAAAACCAAAAGTAAAATAAAAGCTATGATAAAAGGTTTTAGTAAAAATGGAGTAAGGTTTAAAATCTTAATGCAATATTCTTTAAAATTAATAAATAAAGGATAGATCATAAAAAGAACCCCAAAAGCAACCAACATATAAATATCATTATAAGATGGAATTTGGAAGAAATTATAATAACAAGCTTTAAAATATTCTATTGCATCTTCTAGATTTTTGCTATAGTAAAAGAAAATCCAAGTAAAACATATAAATTGAAAGGTTAAAAATCTTCCTAAAGCTGGAATTTTTTGTAAACTAAATTTGCTTAAAGCTAGCAAATGTATAAAAACTATGCCAATACCATGCAATAAACCCCAAACAATAAAAGCAAGTGTATTACCATGCCACATACCTGAAAGTATAAAAGCGATGAGTATATTAACTATAGTGCGTGGCATTCCTTTTCTATTGCCCCCTAAAGGTATATAGATATAATCTCTTATAAAGGTTGAAAGACTGATATGCCATCTAGCCCAAAAATCTTTTAGATTTTTTGCAAGATAAGGCATGTTAAAGTTAGGTGGAAGGGTAAAACCTAACATTAAAGCAAAAGCACAAACTAAATCAACATATCCGCTAAAATCGCAGTATATTTGAATCGCATAGGCGTAAATTGCGCTTAAAAGTTGTATGAAATTATAAGATTGTGGAAAGTCTAAAATACTTTTAGCATAAATTCCAAGGTAATTGGCTATTAAAACTTTTTTAACTATACCAAAAACAAGCAAGATGATGATTAAATTTGCATGTTTAAATTCGCGTTTTTGATAGGCTTGTTCAAAGAAAAAAGAACTTCGCATAATAGGCCCTGAAAGTAGTGTTGGAAAAAATGATAAGAAGGTTGCTAAATTTAAAAAGCTTTCTAAACGGCGTTTTTGGCAAACTTCTACAAGATAAGTGATAGAAGTAAAGGTATAAAAACTAATTCCTATTGGAAATACTAAATCAATATTTAAAAATTCTAAACCGAAAAAATCTAATATCTCATCAATACTTCCTTTGATGCTAGGAAAGTATTTAAAAAAACATAAATTTAAAACAATAAAAGCCATACAAGTAGCGAAAATATAACGCTTGCGACGCACAAAAATAAGCAAGGCAAAATAGTGTATAAAAAAGGTATATATAAATAAAACTAAGGCGAAATAAGGATTGATTAAAATATAAATAATATAAGAGAAAATTAAAATTAAAATATTTTGTATTTTATAATCATTTTTAAAAGTCCAATAAATAGCAAAAAAAGCTATCATTAAAATACTAAATTCTAGAGAAAAATAAGTCATACCTTCAATCCAAAGCGAGATTTGCCCATAATAGGGCAAAGATTATTTTTTTCTACTTAATGCAATATTTTTGATGTATTGATCAGCTAAATAAAGTCCATTTCCGTGTTCTCCGATTAATTTAATCTTGTCAACTATGCCGCGGAAAAGTGCTTCTTCTTCGTGTTGTTCGCTTACATACCATTGTAAGAAATTAAAAGTAGAATAGTCTTTATGTGTTAGCATGTGTTCAACTAAAGTATTGATTGACTTTGTGATAAATTGCTCATGTTCATAGGTTTTTTCAAAAACATCAAGTAAAGATTTGAAATTTTGTTCAGGCTGTTTTACTTCTTGAAGCTCTACATGAGAATCTGTTTCATTAAGATAAGTGATAAGCTTTTTAGCATGATCGCTTTCTTCGCTTGCATGTGCAAACAAGAAGGCTCCAGCTCCATCAAGACTGTTTTCATAACACCAAGAACTCATACTAAGATATAAGTTTGCTGCATACATTTCTTTGTTTATTTGTTCATTGAGTAATTTTATAACTTCTTTAGAAAGCATTCTTATCTCCTTATTAAAATTTAAAATGTTTTGTAATGATATATTATTTTTTTAAAAACAAGCTAAATTTTTTGATAGTTAAAAATTATATTTAAGAAAAACACAAAATAAAAAATGTTTCCAAAATGTTTCCAAGTTTTTTTAAACTTCCATTACTTTTTTTAAAGTTAAGGAGAAAAAATGAAAAAAATTCTATCTTTAAGTGTGGCAAGTCTTGCACTTTGTGGTGCTTTAAATGCAGCAGATTTAAAAATCGCAGGTTCATCGACTGTGTATCCTTTTACTTCTTTTGTAGCTGAAGAATATGCTTCGATCAAAAATACAAAAACTCCTATAGTAGAGAGCTTGGGAACAGGGGGTGGATTTAAGGTATTTTGTGAAGGAACTACTGATATTTCCAATGCTTCAAGACCTATGAAATTAAGTGAATTTGAAACTTGCAAAAAAGCAGGAGTAACTGATATAGTAGGGATTATGATAGGTTATGATGGTATAGTTTTAGCTCAAAATAAAACCAATGCTCCATTAAATATCACAAAAAAAGAACTTTTCTTAGCATTGGCAAAAGAAATTCCACAAAATGGAAAACTTATACCAAATCCTTATACAAACTGGAATCAAATCAATAAAAATTTACCAAATCGTAAAATTAGTGTTTATGGTCCACCATCAAGTTCAGGAACAAGAGATACTATAGAAGAGCTTGTTATGAGTGATGTGTCTAAAAAAATTCCTGAGTATAAAGGCGAGTATAAAACTTTGCGTCAAGATGGTGCTTATATCCCAAGCGGTGAAAATGATAATCTAATCGTTTCAAAACTTACTATTGATAAAGATGCTTTTGGAATTTTTGGTTATAGCTTTTTAGTGAGCAACTCAGATAAAATCAATGTCGCTACTATCGATGGTGTTACACCAAGTGAAGAAAATATTGCAGATGAAAAATACGAACTTGCAAGAAGCTTGTTTATTTATATCAATGCTAAGAAAAATCCAAAAGAAGCCTTTGATTTTGCAAAAATTTACATGAGTGATGATTTGGCAAAAAGTGGCGGAGAACTTGAAAAAATAGGACTTGTTCCTTTAAGCGATGATAAATTAAAAGCTTCTCAAAAACATATAGAAGATAGAAAAATTTTAAATGATGAGCTTGTAAAAGCTGGAAAAGTTTTTTAAGGAAAAACTTTGCTAAAAGAAAAAATAATCAAATTTGCACTTTTTTTATGTGCTTTTGTAAGCGTGATAGTAAGCTTTGCTATCATGCTTACAATTTTAATTGAAGCTTTAAAATTCTTTCAAAAAGAAAGTGTTGCTACCTTTTTATTCTCAAGTCAGTGGGCAGCTGATGCAGCTTTTATGAATGCAGATGGCACGAGCAAACAAGGTGTTTTTGGAGCGCTATCGCTTTTTTGGGGAACTTTTTATATTTCATTGATTGCTATGCTAACGGCTTTACCTTTAGGGGTTATGTGTGCTATATATTTAGGTGTTTTTGCTGGCAAAAAATCTAAAAATTACTTAAAACCTATTTTAGAAATCATTGCAGGGATTCCTACTGTTGTTTTTGGATTTTTTGCAGCTATAGTCGTAGCGCCTTTTATAGTGTGGTTTTTTTCTTTATTTGGCATACAAGCAAGTTTTCAAAGTGCTTTAGGCGCAGGTTTTATCATGGGGATCATGATAGTGCCTATAGTGGCTTCGTTATCTCAAGATTGCATTGAAGCAGTAAGCGAGAAAAGGATTAATGGCGCTTATGCTTTAGGTATGACAAAAAAAGAAGTGGTTTTTGCTGTGATTTTACCTGAGGCTATTCCTGGTATAGTTGCAGCTTGTCTTTTAGGACTTTCAAGAGCCTTAGGCGAAACTATGATAGTGGTAATGGCAGCTTCTTTGCGTCCAAATTTAACGATGAATTTTTTAGAAGATATGACAACAGTAACGGTAAAAATCGTAGAAGCTTTAAGCGGAGATCAAGCTTTTGATAGTTCTTTAGCTTTGAGTGCTTTTTCTTTAGGTTTGGTGCTTTTTATCATCACTTTAATCATCAATATGTTTAGCGTTTATCTCATTAATCGCTTTCACAAAAGGAAAAATTTATGAAAAAACTTTTTAAAAAAAGACAAAAAGCTTCAAAGTCTTTTAAAAGACTTTGTAAAATGGGGCTTTATATTAATTTAATTTTTCTTTGTATCTTTTTAGGAAGTGTGGGTTATCTTGGAATTGGAGCTTTTAAGCAAACTTATATTTTTGTAGAGGCTAATAGAAATTCTCCTGTTTATGATCTTTTATCTCGTGCTGAGCAAAGAAAAATAAGAACAGGGCAAATCACTGAAAAAACTTGGCTTTTGGCAAATTCAGAAGTGGATCAATATATGAAGCAAAAATATAATCGCCTTAGTGAAAAACAAAGAACTTTAGTCGATGATCTTGTGCAAAAAGGCGATATAGAGCTTAAATTTAATAGCAATTTCTTTTTAAATGGGGACTCAAAATCTCCTGAAAATTCAGGAATTTTATCTTCAGTTGTAGGGACTTTGCTTGTTATGCTTGTTTGTATGGTTGTGAGTGTTCCTATAGGCGTTGCAGCAGCAATTTATTTAGAAGAATTTGCGCCACAAAATATCCTTACACATTTTATAGAAGTGTGTATTAACAACCTTGCAAGTATTCCAAGTATCTTGTTTGGACTTTTAGGACTTGGAGTGTTTATCAATCTTTTTGGAATGCCTCGATCAAGTGCTTTAGTGGGTGGGCTTACTTTGGCGATCATGAGTTTACCTATTATCATTGTTTCAACCAAAGCGGCTTTAAAAAGTGTGGACATTAACATGAAAAATGCTGCTTATGCCTTAGGTATGACAAAGGTTCAAATGGTAAAAGGTATTATGTTGCCTTTGGCTATGCCTATGATTTTAACAGGTTCTATTTTGACTTTAGCTGGGGCTATAGGCGAGACTGCACCTTTGATGATTATCGGTATGATAGCATTTATCCCTGATGTAGCTAGTTCGATTTTTGATCCAACTAGCGTTTTGCCTGCTCAAATTTACTCATGGTCAGCTATGCCAGAGCGTGCATTTTTAGAAAGAACAGCAGCGGGTATTATTGTGCTTTTAGGACTTTTAGTCGTGTTAAATCTTAGTGCGATATTATTAAGAAAATATTTTCAAGGAAAATTAAAGTGATAGCAAAAACAACAAATTTAAATTTATTTTATGGAAAAAAACAAGCTTTATTTGATATCAATATGCAAATAGAGCAAAACAAAATTACCGCACTCATCGGTGCTTCAGGATGCGGTAAATCCACTTTTTTGCGTTGTTTTAACAGAATGAATGATAAAATCGCAAAAATCGATGGTTTGGTAGAAATTGAAGGAAAAGATGTTAAAAATCAAGATGTAGTAGCTTTGCGTAAAAATGTAGGCATGGTTTTTCAACAACCTAATGTTTTTGTAAAAAACATTTATGAAAATATCTCTTATGCACCAAAACTTCATGGTATGATTAAAAATAAAGATGAAGAAGAAGCTTTGGTGGTGGATTGTTTGCAAAAAGTAGGACTTTTTGAAGAGGTTAAAGATAAATTAAGGCAAAATGCTCTAGCTCTTTCAGGCGGACAACAACAACGCCTTTGTATCGCAAGAGCTTTAGCAATAAAACCTAAGCTCTTGCTTTTAGATGAGCCAACTTCCGCACTTGATCCTATTAGCTCAGGTGTTATAGAAGAGCTCTTAAAAGAGCTAAGTCATAATCTTTCTATGATCATGGTTACGCATAATATGCAACAAGGTAAACGCGTGGCTGATTATACTGCATTTTTTCACCTAGGTGAGCTTATAGAATTTGGTGAAAGTAAAGAATTTTTTGAAAATCCAAAACAAGAAAAAACCAAGGCTTATCTAAGCGGTGCTTTTGGATAATAAAGCCGCTTTTTAGCGGTTTTTTATTTTAAGAAAAATTTGTTAAAATTTGCCTTTTATCTTTGTAAGGCATTAATTATGGCAAAAAAACAACTCTCTTTAACAAGGCTTAGTTTTCCTATATTTTGGGACTTGCTTTCTAAGTATTTAACCGTGATTATCAATACCGCTATGGTGTCGCATTATTCTAATTTTCTTGTCGGTGCTATGGGGGCTGGAAATCAAATTTTAGATCTTTTTATCACTATTTTTTCATTTTTAAGTGTGGGTTGTAGTGTGGTGATAGCTCAGGCTATTGGTGCAAAAGATCATGTTTTAGCAAGAAAAGTGATTCATCAAAGTTTGTTTTTAAATGCACTTTTAGGCTTTGTGTGTGGCGCGCTTATTTTATGGCATGGGAAGTATTTGCTTTATCTTTTAAAAATCCCACAAGAATTGCTCAAAGATAGCGAAATTTACTTGCATATGCTTGCAATTTGTTTGTTTTTTGATGCCATAGGAATTGTTTTAGCTGCTATTGTAAGGGTTTATAATATGGCTTATTGGGTCATGCTTATAGGCTTTTTGATGGATATAGTGGTGATTTGTGGAAATTATTATGTTTTGCATTATACAAAATCAGAACTTTTTGGAGTAGGGCTTAGCAATATTTTTGCTCGTATTGTTGCTATAGCGGCTTTACTTGTGATACTTTTTTATAAGCTTAAAATCCATCTTAAAATCAAAGAAATGATAAAACTTGAAAAAGAGGTATTAAAAAAGGTTTTAAATATAGGTGGATTTTCAGCAGGGGAAAATCTTTTGTGGATAGTCCAATACACTATAGCTTTTGCTTTTGTAGCAAGCTTAGGCGAAGCAAGTTTGAGTGTGCAAACGATTTATTTTCAAATTTCAATGCTTATCATGCTTATAGGACAAGCTACAAGCATAGCTAATGAAATCATAGTAGGTAAATTAGTCGGTGCTAGATATGAAAATATCGCTTATAAACATGCTTGGCGTGCTTTGTATTTTAGTGTGGTGGCAAGTGCTTTAGTGGCACTTTTGAATTATCTTTGCCAAGATTTTACTATGCAAATTTTAGGACTTAAAGAAGAGTTAAAAAATTTAATGATACCTTTATTTGCCCTTTCAATCTTTCTTGAAATTTCACGAACTTTCAATATAGTCATGGTTAATTCCTTACGTGCAAGTGGCGATGCTAAGTTTCCATTTTTTAGCGGACTTGTTTTTATGATGGGGGTATCTTTGCCTGTGGGTTATGTGCTTTGTTTTCATTTTAATCTTGGAATTTTAGGGGTTTGGATAGGATTTTGTGCAGATGAGTTTTTGCGTGGAATGGTAAATTCATACAGATGGAAAAGTAAAAAATGGCAAGGCAAAGCTCTAGTTTAAAATCATTTACTTATAAAGATGAGTGTTATTTTTATTCTAAAAAACGCATAAAAACTTTAAGATTAAGGCTAAATGAAAGGGGTGAATTTGTTCTTAGCATTCCTTATTTTTGCACTTTTAAAAGTGTTTATGAGTTTTTAGATAAATCAAGTTCTTGGATAAATGAGGCAAAAAAAAGATTTGAAAAAAAAGTTTTAAAAGATGATGAATTAATCTTTTTAGCTAAAAAATATAAAATTATATTTGATGAAAATGCTAAAAAAACTTATTTTGATAAAGATAAAATTCTTTGTCAAAATAAAGCAAAATTAGATTTATTTTTAAGACAAAATGCCAAAAAGATTTTTACTTTTTATCTTAAAAAATGGAGCCAAAAAACAGGTTTATTTTACACGCATTTAAGTATTAAAAATATGAAAACGCGTTGGGGTTCATGTAATCACAATAAAGCTTATATTAACTTAAATTTAAAACTCATTCAAAAGAGTTTAAGGGCTATTGAATATGTGATTTTGCATGAAATAAGCCACTTAAAATTCCCCAATCACAGCAAAGAATTTTACTCTTTTATGGAGCATTTTATGAGTGATTTTAGACAAAGAGAGAAAGAATTTTTAAGTTAAAAATGTTATATTTATAGTTTATTTTTCAAAAAAGGCATAATATGACTTTGAATTTTGATTTTATTTATAATGCAGATAATAATATTTTTGAATATTTATTGCGTTTTTATGCGAAAAATTATAACTACACCCTTAGCAAAGAAGAAAATATTTATCATTTTTCTATTGATGCAGATGAAGAAAATTTAAAGACTTTTTGTGATTCTTTAAATTTCATGAGTCATAGTGTTTTTTTGAAAAAATTTGATGTAAAAGCGGGGCAGGATTTTAACCCTTGTATGCCAGAGGATAAAGAATTTTCAAGATTTTCTTATATTACTCATTTAAATTCTAATGCCTATCAAGAAAAAAAACTTTTAAACAAAAACGAGTGGGGCGTGTTTTGTGAGTGTGAATTTTCAAGCAATTTATCAGAATTTGAAAAAATCAATGAAGAAAATTTCAATACTTTTTTAAATCTTGCCTTTGATTTGTTAAGTCAAGAAAAAAAGATTTATTTAAAAGATAAAAATGGCATTTATGAATTTTCTTTGTTTAAGAACGAATTTATAGGAGATTTTTTACTTCCTTGTGATATTAAGGCTATAAATTCAGTTTTTGTTTGTTCAAATGAAAATTTAAAACTTCTTGCAAGTTTAGAAAAACCTTTGATGAAGCTAAGACTTAATGCCATGTTTAGAAAAAATCACAATCTTGATTTTAATGATTTTAAAATCAGACTTGCTAGAGATTTGTTTTGCTTTGCTTTAGGTTTAAAACTTTTTGAAAATGAATATAAATTTTTAAGCGTAAAAAAAATAGAAGAATATCAAAAAGATTTTTATATCAGTGCTTTAGATGAGCAAGTGGTGGTTTTGGAAGGCTTTGAATTTATCAATGCTAAGGCAAGAGAGCTTATTTTTTCTAAAGAAGATAAAAATATGGCAAGAATTTCTTATCTTGTAAGCCGTTATAAAGAAAAAGCTTTTATTTTAGAGCTTAGCAAAGATTATGAAGATATTTTGCTTATTAACAAAGAGCTTAATTTGCTTAAACTTTGCTTACCAAAACACAGCAAAGAACTTTATGAAGAGATTAAAAAAGATGAAATTGGTGCAAGGCTTTTAGAAAATTTTAGCAAGGAATTTCCTCTTTTAGATGAAAATTTTGAGCTTCAAAACAATTTTTATTCCTTGCTTGGCTTGGTAGGCAGAGTGCTAAATTTGGGTAAAAATTTACAAGAGAGTGCTAGTGAGCTTTTAAAAATCGCTGATGAATCAAAAATGCCTCGTGGAGTAAAGATTGATTATCGCTTGAAAGAAGATAAAAGTTTTGATTATACAAGAACTTTAAGATCTACTATGAGTTTTATGTTAGCAGGTGTGGATAGTGCTAATATCGCTTATGGAGCGGTTGAGAGTTTGGCTTATTTCTTACGTGATACTTATGATGAATTAAGAGAGAAAAAGCAAAGCGACTTAGCGCTTATAAGTGGCTCTTTGTTTGAACATAAATCTTTGCTTAAAAATACTTTAAAACATCTTAAAAATTGTCAGTTAAGCGATGTGCCACTTAGGGTATAAGATCAAAATTTCAGGCTTGGTGCAAGGGGTGGGTTTTCGCCCTTTAGTTTATGAACTAGCTTTGAAATCAAAGCTTTTTGGAGAGGTAAGAAATGATGGTTTTGGGGTAGAAATCATCCTTGCTTGTGCTCAAAAAGAATGTGAAAATTTCATAGAAAATTTAAAAAATCATCTTCCACCTTTAGCAAGAATAGATAAGCTTATAATGACGCAAATTTCTATTTCAAACTATGAGAATTTTAGCATTACTCCTTCTTTAGAGAATACAAAAAGCACGCCTATGTTAAGTGATTTTGCGCTTTGTAAGGAGTGTAAAAAAGAATTTTTTGATGAAAAAAATCCACGCTTTTTATATCCTTTTATCACTTGCACACATTGTGGGCCACGCTTTAGTATTATAAAAAGTCTTCCTTATGATAGAGCCCATACTTCCATGCAAGAATTATTGATGTGTGAGTTTTGCAAAAGCGAATACGAAGATCCTAAAAATAGGCGTTTTCATGCCCAGCCTATTAGTTGTCCTAAGTGTAAAATCAATGTTTTTCTTAAAAATCCAAAGGGTGAAATTTTAGCCAAAGATCAAGAAGCTTTTATGCAAAGTTCGAAGTTTTTAAAGGAAGGTAAAATTTTAGCCATTAAAGGCATGGGCGGTTTTCATCTTATGTGCGATGCTTTTAATGAAGAAGCTTTAAAAACTCTAAGACTTAGAAAAAATCGCCCCAAAAAACCCTTTGCTTTGATGTGTAAAGATTTACAAAGTGCTAAAGAACTTGCCTTTATAGATGAAAAAGAAGAAGCTTTGCTTGGCGGGGTTTTAGCTCCTATTGTGATTTTAAAGGCAAAAAAAGCCTTTTCTTTAATCGCACCTGATGTTGATAAAATCGGTATTATGCTAGCTTATACGCCTTTACATCTTTTGCTTTTTGAGTATTTTAAAGGAAGTCTTGTGGCAACAAGTGCGAATTTAAGCGGAGAAAGTATCATTAAAGATGAGTTTAATTTGTGTCAAAAACTTGATAAAGTTTTTGATTTTTATTTGGATTATGATAGAGAAATTATCAATGCAAGTGATGATAGCATAGCTCAAGTGGTAAATGGTAAAACTATGTTTTTGCGTACTTCAAGGGGTTTAAATCCTTTTTATTTGGAAAGAAATTTTAATAAAAAAGGCACTTTTTTAGCTTTGGGCGCGGAGCTTAAAAATGAATTTGTGATTTTTTATGAAAATAAACTTTTAATTTCTCCTTATATAGGGGATTTGAAAAGTCTTGATGTGCATGAGAGATTTTTTAAACTTTTAGAATTTTTTAAAAAAAATTATGATTTGAAATTTGATGCGATTTTGTGTGATAAACACCCGCATTTTAGCTATGCAAAAGAATTTGAAGAAAGGATTAAAATTTCTCATCATTATGCGCATTTTTGTGCGGCTTATTTTGAATACGAAGAAAATTTTGCAAAAGATGAAAAGGCTTTAGCTTTTATTTGTGATGGAACAGGTTATGGCGAAGATGGCAAAATTTGGGGTGGAGAAGTTTTTGTAGGAAATTTAAAAGAATATGAAAGAATTGTACATTTTGAAAATTTCACTCTCATAAATAGTGATATTAAAAATATACAAAATTTGGCTCTAAGTCTTATTTTTCATTATGATTTAGAAGATAAGGCTAAGGATTTTTTAGCAAAAATTCCAAAAATCAAACTTGAAAATCTTAAAAAAATTTATTCACATTCTAACTTACAAACAAGTTCCTTAGGACGCATTATCGATGCTTTTGGAAGTATTGTTTTTAACTTAGAAAAAAGCTCTTATGAAGCCCAAGTTGGCTTAATGTGTGAAGCTTTTTATGATAAAAATCTTGATTTTTCTTATAAGCTTTTTGTAGAAAAAGGGCAGGTTAATTTTAAAAATTTAATTTTAGGGGCTTTGCAAGATGAAAAAACTAAAGCAATTACAGGTATGTTTAATGCTTTGGCAAATTTTATCATAGATTTTAGCAAAGATTATGATTTAAAAGTGCTTTTAAGTGGAGGAGTTTTTCAAAACAAAACCTTACTTGAAATTTTAAAAGCTAAAAATTTTGATTTTTTTGTACCTTTAAAATATCCTTGCAATGATAGCTCCATAGCCTTAGGACAAATGGTGCATTTTTTAAATTTAGAAAAATAAAGCAAATATTCTAAAAACTCATAATTTTTTAATGCTTTTAAGGTTAAAATGAAACAAAAATTATAAAGGAAAGAAAATGTGTAAAGATTGCGGCTGTTCTATAAATTCAAGCCATACGCACGATCATCATCATGATCACCACCATGAAAATCTAAGTTTAAAAGAAAGTAAAACCATAGAAGTGATTTCTAAAATTTTAAGCAAAAATGATGAAGAAGCTAAGCACAATAGGGCGCATTTTAATGAAGCTAACACGCTTTGTATTAATTTAATGAGTTCTCCAGGTAGTGGAAAAACTACGCTTTTAGAAAGTACGATCAAGGCTTTGAAAAATGAACTTAAAATCGCTGTGATTGAAGGGGATTTAGAAACCAATAATGATGCTCTAAGAGTAAAAAATGCCGGAGCTTTAGCGTATCAAATCACTACAGGACAAAGCTGTCATTTGGATGCTTTTATGGTGCATGAGGCTTTGCATCATTTGGCAATTGATGATGTGGATTTGCTTTTTATAGAAAATGTTGGAAATTTGGTTTGTCCTGCAAGTTATGATTTAGGAGAGCATTTAAATGTAGTTTTGCTTTCGGTAACTGAAGGAAGTGATAAACCGCAAAAATATCCTGTGATGTTTAAAAAGGCTGATATAGTTTTAATCACAAAGGCAGATTTGGCTCATCATTTTGATTTTGATGTTAAAGAGGCAATTAAGTTGATTAAAGAATTAAATCCTAGAGCAGATATTATCACTCTTGATGCAAAAAATGGTACTAATATGGAGCTTTGGTATAAGGTGCTTAAACTTAAAAAGGAGCTTTTTTAATGTGTTTATCTATACCTTCTGAAATTTTAGAAATCGATGAGTTAAACAATGCTTTAGTGCAAACTTTAGGTGTGAAAAGAAAAGTTAATTTGGATTTGATTGATGAGCCTTTAAAACAAGGCGATTATGTCTTAATCCATGTAGGCGTTGCTATGGAAAAAATCGACAAAGAAGCTGCACTAGAAAGCATTAAAACCTATCAAGAAATAGTAGAAAAAATGAATAGCGGAGAGATAAAAAGCGATGAAGGAGATTTGGGTTTAAATGAATTTCATCGATGAATTTAGAGATAAAGAAAGCATTTTAGCTTTAAAAAAACTCATAGAACAAGAACTTAAAAATCCTATCAATATCATGGAAATTTGCGGTGGGCATACGCATAGTATTATGAAATATGCCCTACCTTCTATTTTGCCAAAAGAAATTAACTTCATCCATGGACCAGGATGTCCTGTTTGTGTTATGCCAAGAGTTCGCATTGATACAGCTATCAAGTTAGCCTCCATGAAAGATACGATTTTTTGTACTTTAGGAGATCTTTTGAGAGTGCCTGGAAGTGAAATTTCTTTACTGGATTTAAGAGCTAAAGGGGCTGATGTTAGAGCGCTTTATTCTCCGCTTGAGGTTTTAGAAATCGCTAAGCAAAATTTAAACAAAAATATCATCTTTTTTGCTATAGGCTTTGAAACCACTACGCCTATGAGTGCTTTACTTCTTCAAAAGGTTATAGAAGAAAAAATAAATAATGTCTTTTTTCATATCAATCATATCACAGTTCCAGCACCTGTAGAAGCGATCATGAATGATGAAAATGTAAAAATCAATGCTTTTTTAGGCCCTTCTCATGTGAGTGTGATAACAGGTTATGGTATTTATGAGCCTTTGGCAGCAAAGTTTAAAACCCCTATAGCGGTGAGTGGTTTTGAGCCAGTTGATATTTTAGAAAGTGTATTAAATATCATAAAACAAAGCAATGAAGGCACTTTTAAAGTGTATAATCAATACAAAAGAGCCGTAAGTAAAGAAGGCAATGTTAAAGCGCAAAATTTAGTAAAAAAATACTTTAGAGTGTGTGATTTTGAATTTCGTGGCTTAGGACTTATTAAAGATGGAGGTTTGGAGCTAAAAGAAGAATTTAGCGCCTATGATGCAAGTAAAAAATTTGATTGTGCGGTGCAAAGTAAAAATGAAAGCAAAGCCTGTATTTGCGGACAAATTTTAAGAGGTTTGGCTAAGCCTTATGATTGTAAAGTTTTTGGTAAGGCTTGTACACCAAGAAGTCCTATAGGAAGTTGTATGGTTTCTGGTGAGGGTGCTTGTGCAGCGTATTATAAATACTCAAAGGTGAATGTATGAAAAATATTTCCTTAGCCCACGGAGGTGGTGGAGAAGAGACGAATGAGCTTTTAACTAAGCTTTTTAAGATCTTTGATAATGAAATTTTAAACGCAAGTAATGATGCAGCAATTTTAGGAAATTTGGCTTTAAGCACGGATTCTTTTGTTTTAAGTCCGATTTTTTTAGATGAAGAGGTTAATATAGGCAAACTTTGTGTTTGTGGTTCTATTAACGATGTTTTGATGGTGGGTGCTAAGCCAAAATATCTAAGCTTAGGGCTTATCTTAGAAGAAGGTTTTGAGCTAGAAAAACTAGAACGCATTTTAAAAAGCATTAAAGAAGAATGTGAAAAATGCGGAGTCATGTTAGTTTGTGGCGATACTAAAGTCGTTCCTAAGGGTAAGGCAGATGAAATTTATATCAACACTACGGCCTTAGGTGAAATTGTTTCCAAAAAAGAAAGTAAAAATATCAAAGTAGGGCTTAGCATACTTCTTTCAGGCGATATAGGAAGGCATGGAGCTAGTGTTTTAATCAAAAGAAATGAGTTAGAAGCCGATATTAAAAGCGATTGTAAGGCTTTGGATAAAGAGGTTTTAGAGCTTTTAGAAAAAGATATAAAGGTTGTAGCTATGAGAGATGCTACTCGCGGGGGGCTTAGTGCGGTTTTAAATGAGTGGGCAAAGCAAAGCGGAAATGATCTTTTGATCTTTGAAGAAAAAATCATCGTTCAAGATGAGGTTTTAGGACTTTGTGAACTTTTTGGTTATGAAGCTTATGAGCTTGCCAATGAAGGCACTTTCATACTTTGCGTGGAAAAAGAAGATGAGTTAAAAGCCTTAGAAATTCTAAAAAAATACAATGTAAATGCGAGTATTATAGGAGAAGTTTTAGAAGAGAAAAAAGCACGCGTGATTTTACAAAACGCTTATGGGGCAAAACGCTTTTTAGAAAGCCCTAAAGGCGAACTTTTACCAAGAATTTGCTAATGCACGAATTAAGTATAGTAGAATCTTTAATCGAACTTTGCGAAGAAAATGCCTTAAACAATAAGGCTTGCAATGTGCAAGAAATTTATGTAAAAATCGGGCGTTTAAGCGGTGTAGAAGTGGATCTTTTTAAGCGTTGTTTTGAAACTTTTAAAGAAAACTCAAATATTTGTAAAAATGCCAAACTTTTTATAGAACTTGCTCCGCTTGAAATTTTATGCTTAAAATGCGATCAAACAAGCATTTTAGAAGAAAATGTTTTTAAGTGTCCCAAATGTGAAAGTATAGAATATAAAATCACAAAAGGTGAAGACTTGCATCTTATGCGACTTGTGATGAAATAATACATTGCGATGCTCGATTAAATTATAGTTAATCTATAGATAAAATATCTAAAAAATACAAAATCAAAAATTTTAAATTTTTATCCAAAATATAAAAACTAAAAAAATACACTTTTAAATTTATTTTAAATATAATTTACAAATACCACAAAAATATTTACAACATTTCATATAAATTTACTCTCATTAAATTAATTTTTTATATAAAATAAAATTTAAATTGA
>NZ_MJXL01000020.1:0-5325 GCF_001762785.1 Campylobacter sp. BCW_6463 | reverse complement strand
ATATAAAAACTCTTATATAATTTTTTTGCATCATAGTAATGATCTACATCTATTTTTATAAGCCATTCTCTTTGAGGAATAAAATTTGCAACATAATTATAATAGCTATAAAGTTTATTTTTTTCACTTTGTGGATTTTCAATTTGTACTTCATAAGGATATTTTACTGGTATAAAAGAAGGATATTGCTTGCAAAATTCTAAAATAATCTCTTCACTTCCATCAGTACAATCATTATATCCTATAACACCTCTTTGTATTGCAGGCAATATACTTTCTAATGAAGCTCTTAAAGTAATAGCTTCATTTTTTACTCTTATAAAAGCCCAAGGATTTAAAGGAGATTTTGTATCTTTTGAGTTTGGATCAAAGTCAAAAAATCCTTGATGTTTTTCATTGTAGATTTTTTTATTTAAGTTTAAAAAATATTCATTATCAAATTTTAATTTTTTATCAATTTTAAGCAATCTTAAAAAAGCTATAATTTTATAAAATAGAGTCATTTTTTATCCACGAATATTTTTTGCTTGTTTATAGCAAATAAAATATTATTTTTCAATAACCTATAAAATTGCTCAGAACTATTTAAAATTTCTAGTCTTTTGTTTGTAATATTAGCGTATTTACTAGTATTTAAGATAGCTTCTAATATATCTTTCTCCTCTGCATTTACTTTTATTGCTTTATTAATGTCAGTTCTACCATCTTGTCTTGAACCAACTAAAATTCCATTTACATTAAGATATAAAGCTTCTTTTATTATACAGCTTGAATTTCCTATGATAAAATCAGCATTTTTTAGCAAACTTATAAAATACTCAAATCTTAAAGAAGGAAAAATTTTAAATCTTTCATTATTTTTTAGCCTTTCATAGTTTTGCAAAATCAACTCAAAGCCTAAATCGTTATTTGGATAAATAACTATATAATTTTTATCACTTTTTATAAGAGCATTTACAAATTCTTCACTTTGTTTATATAAAGAATTTATTTCGGTTGTAACTGGATGAAATATAGCTATAGCATAATTTTTAAATTTTACATCATAATATTTTTTTGCTTCATCTAAAGATATAGTATTATTTAGCAATTCTAAATCAGGAGAACCTATAATAAAAATAGATTTCTCATCTTCACCCATTTGTATTAATCTTTTTTTTGCTATTTCATCATTTACTAAATGAATATGTGCTAATTTACTAATAGCATGTCTTAAACTCTCATCTATGGTTCCTGAAAGCTCTCCGCCTTCTATATGTGCCACTAAGATATTATTTAAACTTCCTACTATAGCAGCAGATAAAGGCTCTACTCTATCACCATGCACTACTATCAAATCAGGCTCTATCTCATATATAAATTTAGAAAAACCATCTATTGTTGATGATAAAGCCTTATCCATCTGATAATACTTATCGTGATTTATATATTTATATATATTTTTAAAACCACATTTTTCTATTTCCATATAAGTAGAACCAAACTTTTTACTCATATGCATACCAGTTACAAATATAAATAATTCAAATTCATTTGAATTTTCAACTTTCATCATTAGTGATTTTATTTTAGAAAAATCAGCTCTAGTTCCACTAACAAAAACTATTTTTTTCATTCAAGATCATCCCAAGTTAGTTGTATATTATTTTTTATATCTTTTTTTGCTCTTTTTCCAAGTATGGTTTCAAAATCCTTTGCACTTATGCCACCTTTTGAAGGTCTTTTTACCCAAATATTATCCATAGATAAAATTTCACCCTTTTTTATATCTTTTATACTTACTACACTAGCAAATGCAAAATCAATGGTCACTTGCTCTTCTTTTAAAGGATTTTTATTATTATCACCTCTTAAAAGTACCATTTCTTGCGTTTGATTTATAAGATCTTTTAAAGCACTTTCATCCATAGAGCAAACTATATCAGGGCCTTTTCTATTCATAGTATCCGTAAAGTGTCTTTCTAGTACACTTGCTCCAAGAGCTATTGCGCCTATACATGCAAGATTGTTTGTGGTGTGATCACTAAGTCCATAAAGACAATTAAATTCTTTATATAGTTCTAGCATAGCTTGTAATCTTACTAAGTGTGATGGGGTTGGATATAAATTTGTAGTATGAAGCAAAACAAAAGGTATTTCATAATCTCTAAGTATTTTAACCGTAGGTTTTATACTTTCTATGCTATTCATTCCAGTGCTTATAATCATAGGTTTTTTAAATTGTGCTATGTACTTTATTAAAGGATAATTATTGCATTCACCCGAGCCTATTTTATAAGCACCTACACCCATATCTTCTAAGCGATTTGCTGCGGCTCTACTAAATGGGGTGCTAAGATATACTAAACCTTGTTTTTCTACATACTCTTTTAAAGCTAGTTCATCTTTATAGTTTAATGCACATTGTTCCATGATCTCATAAATGCTAATATTTGCATTACCTGGTATAACATTTTTAGCTTCTTGGCTCATTTCATCTTCGACTATATGAGTTTGGTGTTTTATTATCTTAGCTCCTGCTCTTTTGGCTGTATCTACCATAAGTTTTGCTATCTCTAAACTGCCATTATGGTTTATGCCTATTTCAGGGATTATCAAAGGATTTTCCTGAGAAATAATTAATTTATCTATTTTTATTTGCATATTTTTCCTTTAAGTAGTGTTTTATGTCACTTGGAAGACGGAATAAGTCTTTAAATAGCTTATAGTATATATTTTGTTTAAGTTGATTTTGTATCTTGTGTATGGGATTTTTATATTTGGAATTTGGTATTAAAATATCATTTATATAATTACTCGGTTTATCTTTTAATATGAAATTGCTATTCTCTATGGGTGCTAAATCTATATATTTACTAATTGGGCTATTTTCATTTAAAGTATAGAAATTGACATTATACTTTTCTTTTAAAAAAATCAAGGTCTCTAAATCGAAATTTTTAGAGTGAGCTTCATAAACACTATCTTTATTTTTAAAATTTGATAATAAACTTAACATATTATGTTGTTTGCTTTCAAATGCATACATGTTATTTTTATCATCATAAAAATCAATACCTGTCAAATATATATTTTTATATCCTAAAGCAACAGCAGTAGCACACATATAAATCCCAGAAGTCATTCTTTTATTTTCATAAATTTCATTGTATTTTACAAATGCAAGAAAATCATTTATTTTAGATAATACTTCATGTCCTAATAATGTATCACAAAAATAACTAGGAGATAATTTTATAAAACTCTCATCATTTATTGATGGCAAATTAAAAGTAGAGCAAACTATATTTTCTATAATATATTCTCCATTTTGTATGAGTTTTTTACTAGTATAGTATTGTTCAAAAAACATAAAATGATTAAAAAATGCGTATTTTATATTTTTACCTACAAAATACCTATCTTCAAAATAAAATTGATTACATCTAAATACATCAAATTCTTTTGGCAACCTTTTGTAATCTATATTTTTTAAACTAGGTCCATTACCGCAAATTACAGCATTACCCCCACCCTCACCATTTGTATTACCTTCCATTGTCTATTGATTCCTTATTTATGGTTTTATAATATTATAATGATATTTTGCTATTTTTTTAAAAATAAATGAAAGAGTATACATGAATAATCCTTTAATATCAATTATACTACCAACTTATAATGTAGAAAAATATATAGCTAGAGCATTAGAAAGTTGTATAAATCAAACTTTTAAAGATATAGAAATCATTGTAGTAGATGATTGCGGAAGTGATAAAAGTATAAATATAGCCAAAGAATATGCTAGTAAAGATGATAGAATAAAAATCATATATAATGAAGAAAATTTAAAACTTTTAAGAGCAAGATATGCAGGTGTTAAAGTAGCAACTTCACTTTATATCATGTTTTTAGATCCTGATGATTATCTAGAACTTAATGCTTGTGAAGAATGTGTTAAAATTTTCAATAAAGATAATAAAGTAGATTTAATATTTTTTGATGCATTTGTGTTAAATAACAATAGTAAAATAGAAAGAAAACTAAATTTTCAAGAAAAATATTATACAAAAAAAGACTTTTTAAAGAAACTATTAAAAACTAAAAATCTCTTTTGGACAATGTGGGGAAAAGTTATAAAAAAAGAGTTATATCTCAAAGCTTTTAATCTAATACCACTAGAAAAAAATACCAAAATTAACATGGCTGAAGATGTTTTATTATATTATCCTTTAATAAATATCTCAAATACTATATTCTATCTGAGTAAAAATTTATATAATTATCAAATAAACAACTCCTCTATAACTGGAACCTTAACATCACAAAATATAAAAACAAATATACAAGAACAAGATAATGTTATAAATCTTCTAAAGAAGATGCAATATAACTATAATTTTAATCTAGCTTTGCTGTTGTTAATTGATTATTTTTTATTAATTCAAAAGTGTTCTTTATGTGGTAAACAAAATTCTCTTTATTTTAAAATCAATATTTTTTTTAAGAAAAATCGATTTAAATTTTATCGCTTTCTAAAGATGTAAGCTTTTCATATATTTGATTTAATGCTTTATATTTTAACATTTTTCAAAGTCTATTTGAACTTTTAATTTTTCTTTATAATCCCTAATAAATTCATCTAAATCAATCCAAGTCAATTGATTATAATCATTTTTTCTGCAACTTTTTATAAATGGAAAATGATAATTATTAAGTTCTGTAGTAAAATAAATTCTATTTCAAGCATTTAAAATTCCATATGATTTTGCGTTGTTTATATCCTCTTTTGTAATATTCCAATTAAATGTATCACCGTTAATCAGTATTTCTTTCCAAATTAAGTTAGTATTTCGTATTAGCAAAACAATCTTCAGGAGCTCTTTTATCTCGATAAATATAAAATTTCCCCTTCGTTAAATACAAAATCTATTCTAGAATAACTAACCATGATAATCTTTTTTGGGTATATAAAAACTCTTATATAATTTTTTTGCATCATAGTAATGATCTACATCTATTTTTATAAGCCATTCTCTTTGAGGAATAAAATTTGCAACATAATTATAATAGCTATAAAGTTTATTTTTTTCACTTTGTGGATTTTCAATTTGTACTTCATAAGGATATTTTACTGGTATAAAAGAAGGATATTGCTTGCAAAATTCTAAAATAATCTCTTCACTTCCATCAGTACAATCATTATATCCTATAACACCTCTTTGTATTGCAGGCAATATACTTTCTAATGAAGCTCTTAAAGTAATAGCTTCATTTTTTACTCTTATAAAAGCCCAAGGATTTAAAGGAGATTTTGTATCTTTTGAGTTTGGATCAAAGTCAAAA
>NZ_MJXL01000019.1:0-77410 GCF_001762785.1 Campylobacter sp. BCW_6463 | reverse complement strand
AAGATAATACTTAGTTTGATTAGTTTACTCTCCTACTTGTTAAAAATTTCATCCTGATAATTTAAAATTATTAGGATGGATGTTTTTTTGGATTTATTTTTTTATTTTTGTTTTATTATTTAATTTTATAAAAATATAATTATCTTTTTATGCAACTTATAAGATAATATTAGATTTTAATGTAACTATCAAGGAAAAATATGTTTGATAAAATTCATTATTATTATTTTAATGCTAATTATGAAAAATGCTTAAACTTGAGTGAGCAATTTTTAAAAGAAAGTCCAAAATTTGCTTTAGAATTTGCTATGCTTTCTTCTTATAAACTTTCTCTTTTTCAAAAAGCTTTATATTATGCTCAAGAGCTTTTTTCTTTAAATCCTACAAGTTTTAATGGTCTTATGCTTGCTAAAAGCTATATTGAAAATTTAAGATTTGATGAAGCCTTGAATTTATTACAAACACTTTTAATTCGCAAAGATGATTTAGAGGATGAACTTAAGTTAGAATTGGCTTTTATTTATAAACTGGGTAATAAACTAGAAGAATCTGAACAAATTTTCAAAGAATTACTTTCTAAAGATATGTATAATCTTAATCTATGGAAAAATTATGCAGAAATTTATTTTAAACATGATTTTACGAAGGCATTAAATGCACATGAGCACTTGTGTCATTTTATGCAAGATTTGATTGATAAACTACAAAAAGGAATCATTGCTGAACAAACCAATCTTAATTTAGTCAAACTCGAAGATAGGCTTCATAGTAAAACCAAAGAAAATCTTACCATTTCTAAAATAGAAGATTTTTTAACTCATCAAATTTTACCCCAAAAAGCATACTTACTTTTTAAGCTTTTTAGAATATCTGATTCTTTAGAACTTTTTCAATCACTACAAGAAGCCAATCAACACCATGCACAGTTTTGGCAAAACTATGCTAAGGTCTTAGAATTTAACTCAAACTATCAAGAAGCTTATCATGCTTATAAAAAATGTCTTAGTTTGGATTCTCATGCAACCTATCAATTTGATTTGGCTTATCTTTTGATGCGTATGGGAGTGGATGATAATTTTGAAGAGGGCAAGAAATATTATGAAAGCAGATTATTTTATGCTCATAATGAAACTTTTTCTACTTATCATTATAATGAAAGCCTAAAAGCTTTTAATAAATTTGGCGTTGATGCTTTTAAAAATAAAGAAGTTTTAGTATTTTGCGAGCAAGGCTTTGGCGATACTATAATGTATGCAAGATGCTTAGAAAAACTTTGCAAAATCGCTTCAAAGGTTTTATTTGCTCCTCAAAGTGCCATGTATGAAATGTTTAAAAATCAAATCAAATTTTTAAATCAAAATAATGATATTTTTAAAAATGTAAAAGTTTTAAAAAATCTACCTACAAATTTTGATTATGCTATTCCTATTTGTTCTTTGCCTTTTTTTATTGATATTAAGCTTGATGAGATTTTACGATTAAAAACACCTATATTGCCACAGAAAAAACCGCATAATCAAAGAAAAAAACTTGGTATTTTTTATGCTACTCCTAATGCTGAAAATTCTGATTTATTAAGAAATGTAAAATTTGAATTTTTATTTGATGTATTAAAAGACTTAGATTATGAAATCATTTCTTTTCAAATGCAATTAAAAGAAGAATTACCTAAGGTAATAGAAGATAGAAGCAAGCTTATAAAAAATTGGAATGATACTCTAAATTATTTATATGATATTGACTGTATGCTTAGTATTGATAGTGCTATAGCGCATTTAAGTTTAGCTATGGATATTCCTACTATAGTTCTTTTACATCCTAGGTTTGATTGGCGTTGGGGAAAATTTGAAAATCCTAAAAGTTATTTTTGGCCAAAAGCAAAATGTTTTATCATAAAAGAACAAGAAGAAACAAAAAGGAATTTGCAAAAACTGATTAAAGATATTTTAAATTAAAGCTTAGTTTAAGAGCTTTAGGTGGAAAATTTGGTTTTTGATAACATCAGCTAGCATTTTTGGCATTTGGTTTATAATATCTTGATAATTTTGCTTTGCATCTTGACCTTTTAATGTCAAATTTAATTTTGCATTTTTTGCTGCAAGAATTTTTCCATTACTTGTAGAAATGATTTTAAAATTAATACTAGCCACACCTTCCTTACTCGTTGTGATAAAATAATTTGTAATATTTACATAAAAATCTTGCAAATTTACCACCACAACATAATCTGTAAATTTAGCATACATTTTAGCCTTGTCTTTTTCTTGTGTTAAAAAAGGACTTACATTTATAAGTTTTGCATCTTTAGGACTAAAATGTGACAAAGTTTTAGAACTTTGATAAATACCATTTGCAGCAGAATTAACCCAATTAAGCTTTAAACTTTGAATCAAATTTTTAGCAAATAATGTAGAAAACTCCTTATCACTCACCCTGAAACCATCTAAAAAATAACCGAAATTTTTCCTAAAAGTTAATACAATAGCAAAATCAATATCTTTATCTTTGGTGATTTGTGATTTTTTTTCAATCAAAGTAGAACTATCAAACAATGCTTTTTGTTGATTTAGATTTGGATTTGTAACATTTTGATTTAGATCTATTAGCTCAAAACTATCTGCGTTTTTTTCAATTTTAATAACTTTTTTCTGAGAAAAATTATTTGCCAAAAGATTAGAACTTAAAACTAAACTTAAAAACAAAATGAAACAATACCTCATCTTCATCCTTATAAACTATTTAAATATAAAATTATACTCTTTATTTTATAAAAAATCTTGTAAAAAATTCATAGATGAAACACAAATAAAAGGACTGGATTTATAATCTAAAGGGTTATATAAAATGTATTTTTTAGAAAAATCTCCCATAAATCCTCCATTTTGATTAATCAAAAAATCTCCTGCTACAATATCCCAAATATTAAGCTTTTCAAATCTTTTATAAACTCCTGCCTTAGCCTCTAAAATAGCACAAAATTTCAATCCAGAGCCTATATTAATAGCTTCTAATTGATGCTCTTTTGCAAAGTCTTCATCTTCTTTGCTAAGATGATTAACACTCAATAAGGCTTTATATTTATTTTTCTCGTATTCTTGCTGGTCAATTTGCAAAGGTTTATCGTTTTTATAAACCTTAGTTTTTGCATGAGCATAGAACATATCACCTTTTGATGGATTTTGTATAAGCGATAAAACAGGGCGATTGTCATGAACCAAACTTATCATAACGCAAAATTCATCACTGCCTTTTAAAAAACCACTTGTTCCATCAAGAGGATCAATAAGCCAAAAAGTTTTTAATTCTTCACATTCTTCTTTGCTGAGTAATTTTTCTTCTGATAAAATTTTAATATCCGTAGAACCTAAAATATCATTTAAAATTTTATTAGAAGCAAGATCTGCTGATGTAAGCGGGCTTTTATCTTCTTTTTCCCAAGTTTTGAAATTTTTTCTCTCTTCTAAAATAGCCTTAGAAGCTTGATTGCTAGCATTTATAGCAATTTCTAAAAATTTATCAAGATTAAGCATGATTATAAACTTTCTATAAGATTTTTAAAATTATACAAGAAGATTTTGTGGAATTTTTAATTTCCACAAAAAATTTTAATTAAATTTTACTAGTTTCACCCAAATAAAGTTGTCTTGGACGGACTATTTTAAGACTTTCTTGCTCTTTTTGTTCTATCCACTGAGCTATCCATCCTGGGGTGCGTCCTATAACAAATAAAGTAGCAAACATTTCATTTGGAATACCTAAGGCTTTTAAAATAAGTCCGCTATGAAAATCAACATTCGGATATAGCCCTCTTTGAACAAAATAATCATCGCTTAAAGCAATCTCTTCTATACGCGTTGCTACTTTAATAAGATTGGTATCAATATCCAACTCATCAATAAGTTGATCACGAAGTTTTTTAAGCACTTTTGCTCTGGGATCAAAATTTTTATAAACCCTATGCCCAAAGCCCATCAAACGGAAAGGATCGTTTTTATCCTTAGCCCTTTTGATGAATTCATCTACCCTATCAACACTACCTATTTGCTCAAGCATTCTAATAACACCTTCATTAGCTCCACCATGTGCATGACCCCAAAGTGCGCCAATACCTGCTGCTATACAGGCATAAGGATGAGCATGAGTTGAACCCACAGCACGAACCGTTGAAGTTGAAGCATTTTGCTCATGATCTGCATGAAGCATAAAAACTGTATCAAGTGCTTTTACCTCTATAGGTTTAAGCTCTACATGATCGTAAGGATAAGTTCTTAACATATATAAGAAATTTTCTGTAAAACCACGATCTAAATTTGGATAAGCCATAGGAAAGCCATGTTTATATCTATAAGCGGTGGCGACTATAGTAGGGATTTTAGCTACTATTCTAGCTGCCATTTCCATATATTCTTCTTTTACGTTCATATTTAAATGATCAGGATAAAAAGCACTAAGCGATGAAACAGCACCTTGTAAAACTGCCATAGGATGAGCATTATCAGGGAAAGAATCAAAAAGACGATGCATACCTTCATGGATAAAAGAACGCTTTTTCATTTCATAACGAAACGCTTCAAGACGCGTAGCATCAGGTAATTCTTTATAAAGTAAAAGATGAACCACATCTAAATAAAGTTTGTTTTCAGCAAGCCACTCTATAGGATAGCCACGGTGCATTAAAATTCCGTTTTCTCCATCAATATAAGTGATTTTTGATTTACAAGTAGCTGTAGAAGTTAAGCCCTCATCATAAGAAAACATTCCTGTTTGTTTATAAAAACTTGACATATCTACAACGCTTGGCCCAGTTGTACCATCATATATAGGAAATTCATAGCTTTTTCCATTTCTATTATCGGTTATAGTAACGGAATCTGACATTTTCGCTCCTTTTATTGTTACTTTTATTAATTCTAACAAAAAAGGACGATTATGAGTTTTTTTATTATTGAATTTTTAAGATTTTGTTTGCTTTTTTGAGTAAAAAAGTAACTTTCATTTTTTAGAATTAGAAAGAAATTTAATCATACTCATAACAATAATAGCCTCAAATAACGCTGTTAAAATAAGTGCTGAATAAAGCTTCTCATCAATAACCTTGCCCGAATAACCCAGAGTAGCTGTTGCTATAAGCAAGGTTAAAGGCATAGAATGACTAAGACCAAATAAAATCATATTTTTAAAACCAATTCTTTTTAAAAAAACACTTGCACATAAAATTCTTAAACCCACCATAACAAACATAAGTAAAAATGCTTGTAAAACGATTTTATAATCTAAAATCATTTTAAGATCAAAGGTTGAGCCTATATGGATAAAAAAAATAGGGATCAAAAACCCGTGTCCAAAAGTAGAAAGCTTGTGCTCAAGATCTTTTTTATGATCAAAAAAAGTAGCTATAAATGAACCTGCTATAAAAGAGCCAAGAACGATTTCAAGTTTTGTAATAACCATAGCAACAAT
The DNA here is from genome assembly GCF_001762785.1 of Campylobacter sp. BCW_6463. Taxonomy (NCBI): domain Bacteria; kingdom Pseudomonadati; phylum Campylobacterota; class Epsilonproteobacteria; order Campylobacterales; family Campylobacteraceae; genus Campylobacter; species Campylobacter sp. BCW_6463. The sequence continues at coordinate 71,950 of NZ_MJXL01000019.1, read as the reverse complement.
AATCAGTATAAAAATGGCCATACAGAATCTTATATCTTTTTCATTTTTATCTTCCCATGGCATAAGCACAACTTTAAGCTGAGGATACCACCAAAAAAGCACACCAAGCATTTTAAATCCGAGCAAACAAAGTCCCAAAAAGATATTAAGATATAAAATACTTTGCGCTACATCAATAATACCTGTTCCTTCGCGCAAAAAAGCTCCCGCTATAGTCAAAAGCACAATAGAAATCACCTCAGCTAAAGTAGCTACTATCATAGCAATATTTAGCCAATAACACTCTTTTCCAAAATCCTTAAAAAGTAAAGATAAAAGCCCTACACTCATCACAGGTATAATGATAATAAATACTAAAGAAAGTCCAAAAATCCATACTATAAAAGAAGATAAAGCGTAAAGTAAAAAAATATAAAAAAAACTTTTTTTGACAACTTCTTTATCCATATTAAAAAAGGCTCTTAAATTTACCTCCATGCCCGCTATAAACATTAGATAATAAAAACCTACATTGGCTAAAAGTGCAAAATTTTCACTTTTTCCTATGAAACCAAAATACGCTATTATTGCCCCTAAAATAATTTCAGTAGCCGAAAGAGGCAAGCGTAAAATTTTTGCAATATGCGGAGAAAAAAGTAAGCATAAAGCTATAACAATAAGAATTTTTAGATCAATTAAACCTTGCGGATCAATGACACTCTGATGCAAAAGTAAATCCCATTTCTTTTAATTTTATTATATCTTGACTTGGTTCTTCACCTTTAGTGGTTAAATAATCCCCTATAACAATAGCCCCAGCACCTGCTTGAAAAATTTCATATTGTCTTTCTCGTAATACCACTTCACGCCCACCTGCTACCATTACCACGCTTTGCGGTAAAGCCTCTTTGGTATCACGCACGATTTTTAAAGCTTCATCAGCGCCAAGTCTTGGAACTTGTAGTTTTAAATTTTCATTTGCTATAAAAAAATTAATAGGCGTTGAAAAAGGCTGTAATTCTTGCAAAGATTTTCTAAAACTTAGCCTATCTTCTTCACTCTCACCCATACCATAGATTCCACCACAACAAAGCATAAGCCCTGCTTCTTTAGCGTTTAAATTGGTTTGAAATCTACTTTCCCAAGTATGCGTGGTGCAAATTTGTGGAAAAAATTCCTTAGAAGTTTCAAGATTGTGATTATAAGAAAAAATTCCTGCTTTTTTAAGTTCTTTGAGTTGCTCCACGCTTGCCATGCCATTACAGGCAATTAAAAGCAAGTTAGGCACTTCTTTTTGCACAGCCTTAGCAGCTTCGCAAACATACTCAAGCTTTTCATCATCAATCCCAAGTCCTGCTGTAACCAAACAAAAACCCAAGGCTTCATTTTTCTTTGCCATTTTTGCTTCTAAAACGATTTGTGAAAGTTCTTTACGACGATATTTTTGAATATCTGTTTTTACATGGGCACTTTGGGTACAGTATTTACAGTCTTCTGAACAATTTCCACTCGCTATATTTGAAATAGCACAAAGCATGATTTGCATTTTAATCCTTCATTTCTTTTTTAATTTTACACTTTAAACATTCTAAGAATGTACCTTTTTTAAGCTCTTTTATCACTAAAGTTTCGCCACACTCTTCGCATTTTTCTTCGCTTGGTTTGTATTTACTTATAAAATTGCATTTTGGATAAGCGCTACAGCCATAAAATTTACCGCGTTTTGAAAAGCGTTCTACGATTTCACCTTTTTGACAACTTGGACAAGTAATACCTGTACCATTAGCTTTAGCTTTTGCGGCAGTATTTTCGCTTTCATTTTTACTTTCACTTTTTAAATTTCTTGAATACTTACATTTTGGGAAATTTAAACACGCTACAAATTCTCCAAAACGCCCTTTTCTAATAGCAAGTTCCCCACCACAATCAGGACAACTTTCACCTAATTTTGTAACAGTTTTTTGACTGGCGATTTTTGTTTTTCCTTCTTCGATTTTTCTCATAAAAGGATAGTAAAATTCTTTTAAAGTTTCTTGCCAATCTGCCTTATCTTCTGCGATTTCATCTAAAGTGTTTTCAAGATTTGAAGTAAATTTACTATCCACTATATCGCTAAAATTTTTTTCAAGCACTTCGGTTACATTAAAAGCAACCTCACTAGGAATAAGTTGTTTTTTGTCTATTTTTACATAATCACGGCTTGTAAGTATAGAAATGGTTGGTGCATAAGTAGAAGGGCGACCTATGCCTAAACTTTCAAGTTTTTTTACAAGTCCTGCTTCTGAATACCTTGAAGGTGGTTCGGTAAAATGTGAGTTCATTTCTAAATTTTGTATTTTTAAATTTTCACCTATTTTAAAATTTGGTAAAATTTTATCCTTATCCATATCACCATAAACTTTATAATATCCATCGAAAAGGATTTTTCTACCGCTTATTTTAAAAACTGCTCTATCATTTTTTACAAATACATTTTGAGTTTGAGAGATAGCAGGATTCATCTGACAGGCTAAAAAGCGATTGTAAATAAGTGTGTAAAGTTTTAACTCATCTTTGTCTAAAAATTTGGCCGCAATTTCTGGAGTAAAACTTAAATTTGTAGGGCGTATAGCTTCATGAGCTTCTTGAGCACCTTTAGCCTTTGTAGTATATACATTTGCTTGGCTTGGAAGATAATCTTGGCCAAAATTTGCTTGTATGAATTTTCTTGCATTTTCTATAGCTTCTTTGGCCAAATTTAAACTATCAGTTCTCATGTAGGTAATAACCCCCATCACGCCCTCGTGAGTATTTACTCCTTCATAGAGTTTTTGAGCTATCATCATGGTTTTTTTAGGGTTAAAACCAAGGCGATTGCTAGCACTTTGCTGTAAAGTTGAAGTCATAAAAGGAGGTGGTGGAGCGATTTTTCTTTCTTTGCTTTCAATGTCACTTATAGTATAAGCTTCATTTTTGCAAGCTTCCAGTACAAGTTTGGCACGATCTTTGTTGATAATGGTAAGTTTTTCTATCTTAGCTTTGTCAAACTCAACTAGTTCTGCATCCAAATCTTTTTGAAAAATCATATCTATGCTAAAATATTCCAGTGGTACAAAGGCACGAATTTCTTTTTCACGATCGACTATGATCTTTAAAGCCGCACTTTGAACACGCCCTGCGCTAAGTCCTCTTTGAATTTTTTGCCCCAATAAGGGGCTGAGTTTATATCCTACAATGCGATCTAAAAGGCGTCTAGTTTGTTGAGCATTTACAGAGTGCATATCTAATTTTCTTGGATTTTTTAAAGCATTTTCTATAGCGCTTTTGGTAATTTCGTGAAAAACAATGCGCGGCAAGGTATTTTCATCTTTGCCTATAGCTTTTGCAATATGATAAGCTATGGCTTCTCCTTCTCTATCCTCATCCGTTGCAAGATAGACTTCTTTGGCATCTTTGGCTTTGCTTTTAAGTTCTTTAACTAAGGCGCTATGATCACTTGTGATTCTATACTCTGGAATAAATTCATCATCTTCTATTTTAATCCCAAAGCTTGATTTAGGTAAATCTCTAATATGTCCTTTAGAAGCAATCACTTCATAATCTTTTCCCAAAAAATTTCCTATGGTTTTAGCTTTTGCAGGAGATTCTACTATGATTAAATTTTTCTTCATTTTACACCCTTGTTGAATAAAAAGCTGAATTTAGCTAAAATTATTTAAAATTCTACTTATAAAATATATTTTAAAAACAAAACTATCATAACAAAATAAATAAAATATAATTTTAAGTAATTTTAAATACAAATCATAATTTTTGGAGTATAATAAAATAAAAAAGGCAAAATTATGAATGGCAAAACTTATAAATTTCATCCAAATGATACAAAAATGGATAAAAAAATAATTCAAATTACCGAAAAATCCGGATTTAAAGCAGCTGTGTTTTCTATGGCCGCTATGACTATGCTAGGAAGTGTAGTCATTTCATCTGCTCTACCTGCTATCAACAGACATTTTGAAGAACTTTTAACCCAAAGTGGTGCTACTCTTGCTTCAAGTTTCACATTAGCTCATCTTGATATACTTGTTCGCTTAGTTTTAACCATTCCTGCTATTTTTGTTGTCATTTTATCTCCATTTGCTGGTATTTTAATGGATAAATTTGGCAAATTAAAATTCATTCTTCCGGCTATGGTGGTTTGGACTATTTCTGGGGTAAGTGGCTTTTTCTTAAATGATATTTACGCTATACTGACTTCAAGAGCTATTTTTGGTATGGCAACTGCTTTTATAATGACAGGCGCTTCGGCTTTACTTGGAGATTATTATAGTCGCGGTGGCTTTAATCGCAGAGAAAATGCTTTAAGTCTTCAAGGATTTTTTTGTGCGGTAGGGGGTGCTATTTTTATTTCTATTGCGGGATTTGTTTCAAGTTATTCTTGGCGTTATCCTTTTTTGGTGTATGGACTTGGAATTTTAATTACCTTAATGGCTATCATTTATCTTTTTGAACCTAGAAAATTTAAATTCTATAATCATACAAAAATAGAAGCAAAAACAAATTATTGGCAATTTTTCCCTATCTATTTTATAGGTTTTTTTATCATGGTAGTTTATTATATTTCGCCAACTCAACTTCCTTACTATATAGAAGAACATTTAAGATTGGACCCTAAATATATAGGTATTTCGATGTCTGTATCTGCACTATGTTATGGTTTTTTCTCTCTAAGCTATAGATATATTATAAAATTCTTAAGTATTAAAACTATCTATGTTTTAACTCTTTTTATCGTATCTTGTTCTTTTTTGCTGCTTTTTTTAGTAGATAGCTTTTTCACAGTTTTAATCGCCTTAGCTTTGCTTGGAATGGGCGGAGGTATTATGCTTGTAAATAATACGGCTTATCTTTTTTCAATCTGTCCCGAAAATGCTCGCGCTAGGGCTTATGGAATTTTAGCAAGTTGTATATTTTTAGGACAATTTTTAAGTCCTATTATCTCTCAACCTATCGTTAGGCAAATGGGTCTTGTAGATGCTTTTTTAATATGGTCAATAGTAATTTTTATAGTGTGCATTGTGTTTTTATTTTTAAAGCAAAAACCTAGGATAAATTAGCAAGAAAAATCTTGCTAATTTTATTTATTACAAACCTACTGCACTTAAAGTTTGGTATTTACTCATATAAATTTGAGCTTCAATTTTTCTCATTGTATCAAGCGCTACTTGAACTACAATAAGTACAGAAGTACCGCCAAAATGAAAAGGCACACCCATAAATTTCACCAAAACCCAAGGCAAGGTTGCAACAAGCCCTAAATAAATAGAACCTGATAAAGTTAAACGAGAAGCCACTTCATTAAGATAATTTGAAGTTCCTTCACCTGGACGAATTCCAGGGATAAAACCGCCTTGCTTTTTCAAATTTTCTGCTATGTCTTTAGCGTTAAATACAATAGAAGCATAAAAATAAGCAAAGAAAATTACAAACAAGAAAGTTAAAACATGAAACAAATAACCATTTGGATTTAAAAAGTCATTAATGGCTTGTAGATAAGGATTTGTACTAGTTTGTAAAATCGTTGTTGGAAACATCAAAATCGCACTAGCAAAAATCGGTGGAATAACTCCACTAAGATTGAGTTTAATAGGAATATAATTCATAATGCGTTTGTTTTGATTTTGCATTACAACTTTACGAGAATAAGAAATAGGAATTCTTCTTTCTCCAAGTTCTACATAAATAATCACGCCTATAGTGATTAAAATCAAAGCAAAAATTGCAAAAGCGGTTAAGAAATTCATCTCACCTGAATTAATTTGTCCTACAGTTCCTGAAATCGCTCTTGGAATACCTGAAACAATACCTGCAAAAATGATTAAAGAAATACCATTTCCTATACCTCTTTGTGTAATTTGTTCGCCAAGCCACATTAAAAGCATAGTTCCTGCAAGCATAGAAATAGCACAAAGTGCGATAAACATATTTAAATCTTCCACCATTATAGCCCCTGCGCCACCACGACCATGTAAGCTTTGCAAACCTATAGCAACGCCTATACTTTGAACCAAAGTAATCACAATAGTCGCATAACGGATAATTTGCATATATTTTTGCATACTATCACGCTCTTTTTTCATCTTACCAATATTTGGAAAAGTTGCTGCAAGAAGCTCCATAATAATAGAAGCAGTAATATAAGGCATAATACCTAAAGAAATGATAGAAAAGCGTTCAGCCGCTCCACCACTAAAAACATTAAATAAACCCAAAGCATTGTTTTGATTGTTATTAAAAAATTCCGCAATCACATCAGCATTGACGCCAGGAACTGGCACATAAGCCAGAACCCTATAAGCAAACAAAAATGCTAAGGTGATTAAAATCTTATTCGTCAATGCTCTATTCATTATTTTGATCCGGTGACGCTAATATTCTCGTCTTTGATTTTTGATACTAAATCTTTTGCACTTGCACCAATTAATTTGATTTTATTCACAGATTTTGAAATTTTGTGAACACTTTTAATACTCTCAAATGTAATTTCACTAAGCTCTTTTACAGCTGTGATTTTTTCAACATTGATCACATAAGGTTTTTGAATTTTAGAAGTAAAACCTACTTTTGGTAGTCTTCTTTGAAGCGGTTGTTGACCCCCTTCAAAACCTCTTTTTTCATTATAACCTTTTCTAGCAGTTTGACCTTTACCCCCTTTAGTAGCAGTCTTACCCATGCCAGAACCTTGACCACGGCCAATTCTTTTAGTTTTATGCGTTGAACCCGCTGCTTTTGTTAAATTCATCTTCTTATCCTTTTAACATTGTTAAAGCTTTGATTGTAGCACGAACCACATTAGCTGAATTATTTGAACCCAAAGACTTGGTTAAGATGTCTTTAATACCTGCAAGTTCCACGATAGGGCGTGTAGAACCACCTGCGATAACTCCTGTACCTTCACTAGCTGGTTTAAGTAAAATTCTACTTGCATTATATTTTACCTCTACATCGTGAGCGATAGTTGAGCCTTTAGTTTTAACTTCAACGATATTTTTAAACGCATCGTCAACAGCTTTACGGATAGCATCTGGAACTTCCTTAGCCTTACCATAACCAACACCTACTAAACCTTTGCGGTTTCCAACGATAACTAAAGCAGTAAATCTAAATCTTCTACCACCTTTAACAACCTTAGTAACTCTGCCGATATCGACGATTACTTCTTCAAATTCTTCTCTATTATATTTTTCCATCGATTTACCCCTTATAGCCTAATGCCATTTTCTCTTAAAGATTCAGCCAAAACTGCAATAACACCATGATATACATAACCATTTCTATCAAAAACAGCTTGTTCTATCTTTTTAGCTTTTAAAGTTTTAGCAAATTCAGCAGCGATTTTTTTAGCGCCTTCTTTATTTGCTTTAACGCCAAGTTTGCGTCCATCAACTGCTGCTAAAGTTACAGCTTTTGCATCATCAATCGCTTGGATATATAGAGTTCTGTTCGATTTAAATACAGAAATTCTTGGAAAATTTTCACAACCTGAAATTTTCGCTCTAATTCTTTTTTTTCTTTTGATTCTTAAAGTTAGTTTTCTTTTTAATACATTTGCTCTCATATTCTACCCTTACTTCTTAGATGTCTTACCAGCTTTGCGGATAATGCGTTCATCAGAATACTTAACGCCTTTTCCTTTATATGGCTCTGGTGGTCTAAATTCACGAATTTGAGCAGCAACTTGACCTACAACTTGTTTATCACTTCCTTTAACTGCAATAGTATTTTTATCCACTACAATTTCAATTCCTTCTGGAATATCATAATTAATAGGATGAGAAAAACCAAGGCTTAGTTCTAAAACTTTACCTTTTAAAGCTGCTTTATAACCAACTCCATTGATTTCAAGAGTTTTTGAAAAACCTTGAGTTAAACCTACAACGATATTGTAAGCTAAAGCTCTGTAAGTTCCCCAATAAGCTCTACTTTGTCTATCTTCACCTTTTGGAGAAAAAAGAATATTATTATCTTTAATCTCAACATTTACATTTGCTTTAGTATCAAGTTCTTTTGCCAAATTTCCTTTTTTAAATTTAAGCAAATTTCCTTCTAATTTTACTTCTACTCCTGCTGGAATAGCAATCGGTTGTTTACCTATACGAGACATATTTTTCCTTTTTATTTGTCTAGGATATTTCTACTTTTTTAAAAGAATGGATACCCAATGCCATAAAAAGCAGATTTTTTACCAAATAGTACATAAAATTTCGCCGCCAACACCTGCTTTATAAGCTTCATCATTAGCCAAAACGCCACGACTTGTGCTAACTACAATAGTACCATAACCATTTTTAAAACGCTTGATTTCATCTTTACCTTTATAAACACGACGACCGGGCTTAGAAATTCTTTTAAGCTCATTGATAACACTCTTACCTTTTTCATCGTATTTTAAAACTACATTGATAAATTTCTTTTTATCTTCTTCAATAACGTTAAAACTCTCAATATAGCCCTTAGCTTGAAAAATTCCAACTAAAGCTTCTACAACTTTAGAATGTAAAAGCTTGGTTGTTTCAAGCTTTCTCATTCCTGCATTTCTGATACGAGTGAGTGAATCTGAAATAATATCATTTATCATATTTTATCCTTACCAACTTGCTTTCTTAAGACCTGGAATCAAACCTTCATTGCCCATTTTTCTTAAGCAAACTCTGCAAATTCCAAAATCTCTATAAACCGAATGCGGACGCCCACAAATTTGGCATCTCGTATAAGCTCTAACCTTAAATTTAGGCTTGCGTGCCGCTTTTGCAATCATTGATTTTTTAGCCATCTTACTTTCCTTTTGTAAATGGCACACCGATAAGTTCTAATAACTTTTGTGCCTGTTTGTCATTTTGTGCTGTTGTAACTACAGAAATATTCATACCATGAGTTCTTAAAATTTTATCATACTCCACTTCTGGGAACATCAACTGCTCATCAAGACCGAAGTTATAGTTTCCGCGTCCATCAAAACCATCTCTACTTAAACCTCTAAAGTCTTTCACTCTTGGCAAAGCAATAGAAATTAATTTATCAAGAAAAGCATACATATTTTCTTTTCTTAAAGTTACCATTACACCCACAGGAAAACCTTCGCGAACTTTAAATCCTGCAACTGATTTTTTAGCTTTAGTAATTACAGCCTTTTGTCCTGCAATTAAAGAAATAGTATCTGCAACATTTTGCAATACTTTTTGATCTTTAGCCAACTCACCAGCACCTACGCTGATAACTACTTTTTCGATCACAGGGATAAGCATAGGATTTTTAATATCAAATTCTTTAACCAATGCAGGTTTAATGCTTTGATTATATTTTTCTTTTAATCTCATCATCGCTTACTCCTGAACTTTTGCCACATTGGAAATATCCATTGGCATTTCTTTATTGATAAAACCACCATTTGGGTTTTTCTCACTCGGCTTAATAGCTTTTTTAGCGATTTTACATCCTTCAACTACCACTTTAAGTGTTTTTGGATATACCGCTAAAACTTTACCTGTTTTACCTTTATCATCGCCTGTGATAACCTTAACGCTATCACCTTTTTTGATTTTTAATTTAACCGCCATTATAATACCTCCGGTGCTAGTGAAACGATTTTCATAAAGCCACCATATCTAACTTCTCTGCCCACTGGCCCAAAGATACGAGTTCCGATAGGCTCTCTTTTGTTGTCAAGAATAACCGCAGCATTTTCATCAAAACGAATCAAAGAACCATTATCTCTATGAATTTCTTTTTTAGTTCTAACGATAACCGCTTTTACCACTTGACCTTTTTTAACTTTTCCATTTGGTAAAGCTTTTTTAACAGATGCAACGATTACATCACCTACGGTAGCGTATCTTCTTTTGCTACCCCCTAAAACCTTGATACACATTAATTCTTTTGCACCGCTATTATCAGCAACTGCAAGTCTTGTAAAACTTTGAATCATTACTCAACTCCTGTAGCTAATACAGATTTTAAGCGAAATGATTTTCTTTTTGAAAGTGGTCTGCATTCTACTGCAACAACAGTATCACCCACTTTAACTTCATTTCTCTCATCATGAATTAGATATTTTTTAAAGCGTTTAACAATTTTTCTATATCTTGGATGAACCACTTTTCTTTCAACCAAAACACTTGCGGTTTTTTCACCAGCGATTTTAACAACAACGCCTTGAATTTCTCTTTTAAATGCCATTTTCTCTATCCTTATCTTAAAGCGTTAATTGCTGTATTTATTCTAGCAATGTCTTTTTTTACTTGGCTAATCTCTTTTGGATTAGTAAGTTGCATTGTTTTTAGCTTTTGTTTTAAAGTGAATAAAAGCACCTTTTTTTCTTTTAGCATTGTTGCAAGCTCAGCTGCTGTTTTATCTTTAATCTCAGTATATTTCATTTTGGCTCTCTCTTGTAACAAACTTAGTTTTAAATGGAAGTTTATGCATAGCTAAAGTCAATGCTTCTCTTGCCATTTCTTCGCTTACTCCTGCCATTTCATAAATGATACGGCCTGGCTTGATATTCATTACCCATTCCTCAACAGCACCTTTACCTTTACCCATACGAGTTTCTAAAGGTTTTTTTGTCAAAGGCTTATCTGGGAAAACTCTAATCCAAGTTTTTCCTTGTCTTTTAACAAAACGAGTTAAAGCAATACGCGCTGCTTCGATTTGGCGTGAGTTAATGCGTCCTGCTTCAGTTGCTTTTAATGCAAATTCACCAAAAGTAAATTCTGTTCCACGATTAGCATAACCTCTGTTACGCCCTTTCATCATTTTGCGATATTTAGTTCTTTTTGGCATTAACATGATTATTTACCCCTTCTTGTGCGTCTTGGCTTTTTAGCTGGAGCACTTTCTTCAGTTTTTTCAGGTTGCATACCTTTGTGTAATACCTCACCTTTAAAGATCCATACTTTAACCCCTATGTTTCCATAAGTAGTTCTAGCTTCTGCAAAACCATAATCGATTTTTGCTCTTAAAGTATGAAGTGGAACGCGTCCTTCAAGATACCATTCTGTTCTTGCCATTTCAGCACCGCCTAAACGACCAGAAACTGAAACTTTAATCCCCTTAGCACCTGCTTTTTGCGCGCCTTGAATTACTTTTTTCATTGCTCTTCTAAAAGCAATTCTTTTTTCAAGTTGAGTTGCAACACTTTCAGCAGCAAGTTGAGCTGAAGCTCCTGCTTTTCTTTCTTCTTTGATATTGATATTTACATCTTTACCGATTAAATCTTGCAATTCTTTTCTTAAATTATCAACATCACTACCTTTTTTACCGATGATGATACCTGGTCTTGCAGCAACTACAGTAACGCGAAGTTTTTTAGCAGTTCTTTCTACTAAAATTTGGCTAATTCCTGCGTAATAAAGTTTTCTTTTTAAGAAAGCTCTGATTTTGTAATCTTCACCGATATTTTCTACTAAATTTGCTTTAGTTGGAAACCATCTTGATTCCCAGTTTCTATTGATTCCTAGTCTTAGACCAATTGGATTAACTTTTTGTCCCATTAGCTTTCCTTTTTCGCTGTTGCTTTTTTAGTGCTTGTTGTTTTTTTAGCTGGAGCTTTTGTTGTAGTAGTTTTTTTAGCTACTGCTTTTTTCTCTTCAGCTTTCACTTCTGCTTTTGCCACTTCTACTAAAATATGTGAAGTTGGTTTTCTAATACGACTTGCACTTCCTCTAGCTCTTGGTCTAAATCTTTTCAACACCGCAGCTACATCCACGCGACAACTTTTTACAATCACTTCGTTTGCTTCAAAGCCACCATTTGCTACTGCACTTGAAATTGCGTTTGCGATATATTTTGCACCTTTATTTGGCATAAATTTTAAACTAGCCATAGCTAATTCTGCATTCATCCCCTGAACTTCCCTAGCAATCAATCTTGCTTTAGTTGGAGATAATCTTATGAATTTAATTAATGCTTTACTCATATCTTATCCCTTACTTACCAATTTTCTTTTGCACAGAGCCTTTATGCCCTTTAAATGTGCGTGTTGGAGCAAATTCACCAAGCTTATAACCGATATGATTTTCAGTAATATAAACTGGAATAAAGCTTTTACCATTATGAACATTAAATGTAAGTCCTATCATATCAGGAGTAATTGTGCTTCTTCTTGACCAAGTTTTAATTGGTTTATTATCATTAGCCTTTTTAGCAGCGATGACTTTTTTCATTACATGATCATCAACAAAAGGACCTTTTTTTAGTGATCTAGCCATCTTACTTTCCTTTTCTTCTTGAAATTATTAGCTTATCGCTAGCTTTTTTACGACGAGTTTTCGCACCTTTAGTTGGTTTACCCCATGGAGTTACTGGATGACGGCCTGAATTTTTCTTACCTTCACCCCCACCGTGCGGGTGATCTACTGGGTTCATAGCAGAACCACGAGTTTGTGGACGGATACCTCTATGGCGATTTCTACCTGCTTTACCGATAGTTACATTAGCCCATTCTTCATTTCCAACTTCGCCGATACTTGCCATACATTCAGCTAAAACTTGTCTCATTTCGCCACTTGCAAGTCTTAAGATAACATATTTTTCTTCTTTACCCATAAGTTGTGCGTAAGCACCCGCAGAACGGATCATTTGACCGCCTTTGCCTGGCTTTAACTCAACATTATGAACAATAGTACCCACAGGAATGTTTTTAAGCTTCATTGCATTACCTGGTTTAATATCAAGTCCGCTTTCAGCAGCTGCAACGATATCGCCAATGCTTAATCCACGTGGTTGAAGAATATATCTTTTTTCTCCATCTTTATAAGCAATCAAAGCAATTCTACAATTTCTATATGGATCATACTCGATCGCTTCTACTTTGCCTTCTATACCGAATTTACGACGTTTAAAATCAATAATTCTGTAAAGTTTTTTAGCACCCGCTTCTTTATGACGACTTGTAATTCTTCCATAGCTGTTACGACCCGCGTGTGCTGGAAGTTTAACAAGTAGTGAGCGTACACTTGGTTTAGCTGTGATATCTTCAGAACTTAAACCTGTGATATATCTTCTACTTGGAGTATATGGTTTATAAGTTTTAATTGCCATCTTAAGCCTCCGTATTTTCTAAGCTAACACCTTCAGGTAGCTTAACATAGAATTTTTTATAATCGTTTCTTTGACCTAAACGACCTCTAAAACGCTTAACTTTTCCATCCATTCTTAAAGAATTGATACTTTTTGGAGTTACACCAAAATACTCTTTTAAAACCGCTTTCAAGCCTGTTTTAGTCATTTTTGGCGAAGTTTGAATAACTACGACACCTTGCTCTTGCAAATTCAAACTTTTTTCTGTGTAAAGTATAGTCTTTATATCAGTAATATCTGCCATAATTATCCCTCTTTTGTAATAGATTCTAATGCTGATTTTTCTATGATAACAGCATTAAATACAGATACTAAATAAGCATTTACTTCGCTTACATCAACTACATAGCAATTTGCTAAATTTCTGTAAGCTAAAAGTGTTTTTTCATCTAGTAAATCTTTAACGATTAAAGCATCTTTGACGCCAAGTTTTTTAATCACAGCGTTTGCATCTTTTGTTTTGCCACTTTCAATAGCTAAAGAATCAGCAGTAAATAACGCACCTTTAGCTGCTTTATCTGCTAAAGCTCTTTCAAGCGCCAATCTTTTTTGTTTTTTATTTACTTTTTGGAAGTAGTTTCTTTCATTTGTTGGACCAAAAGCAACCGCACCGCCTACCCAAACGTTAGTTCTTGTTGAACCCGCTCTAGCACCGCCACGACCTTTTTGTCTCCAAGGTTTTTTACCACCACCGCTTACATCACTTCTACCTTTAGTATGAGCTGTATTTGCTCTTAAACTTGCAAGGTAAGATTTTACATATAAGTAAAGATTGTGTGGATTTACTTCCGCATATTTTGAAGGTAAATCAAGTTCACCTGCTTTTTCTAATTTATCATTTAAAACAACTACTTTACTCATTTTGCAATCCTTATTTTACCCATAGCACCATTATAACCTGGTACTGCACCCTTAACTACTAAAATTTTGTTTTCAGCATCATAAGATACAACTTCGTTTTTAACGGTTACTTTAGTATTTCCATAGTGTCCTGCCATTTTCATACCTGGTTGAACACGACCTGGCCATTCTCTATTACCAATAGATCCGTGGCGTCTATGAAATCTCGAACCGTGACTTGCTGGACCCCCTGCAAAGTTATGTCTTTTCATAACACCGCTATAACCTCTACCTTTGGTGTTAAAGCTTACTTTTAAAATTTTTGCTTCATTTAATGGAGTTTCATCTAAATCTCCTGCTTCAGTATTTGCTACTTCTAAAGTCGCAAATCTATTGTATTCTGCAGAAAGATTATACTTTTTTTGTTGTCCTGCGACACATTTATTACTTGCTTTACCTTTTGGATATGCTACTAAAGCCTTTCCGCCTTCAACTTCACATACTTTTGCATTTACAACTCTTAGTAAAGTTACAGCGATACTTGGATTAGTAATTGTTCTGCTCATTCCGATTTTTTCTACAATATATTCCATATCTTATCCTTACTTACCCATAGCTCTTACTTCAACGCTTACTTCTGGCGCTAAATCAAGCTTAGTTAAAGAATCAACTGTATCTGGAGTCGCTGCTACTATATCTAGCATACGCGCGTGAATTCTTATCTCAAACTGCTCACGAGAATCTTTGTTAATGTGTGGAGATTTTAAAACTGTATAGCGTTTGATTTTAGTAGGCATTGGTATCGGACCTCTGATATCCGCACCTGTTCTTTTAACAGCTTCTACGATTGCTGCAACTGTTCTGTCTAGTACTCGATGGTCATAAGCTTTTAGCTTAAGCCTAATTCTTTCCATAATATTTCCTTTAAAAAGAACTCGTTAGTTAAAAACTAACCAATTTATAAAAATTGAAATGAGAGTATATAAAATCTTGTTTTCAAAGTCAAGGAATTTGATGAAATTTTTCTATTATTTTCCTTTTAAAAAGGATAAAAATAGAATTTTTAGAATTTAAAAATTATCATTATTTTTTAAATTTTTGTATATAATGGTCAATATCTTATTTCATTAAATTTTAAAAAATCTCTTAATTTTTCATATTCGCCATTTTCTAAATAACGATGTTTTCCTGCCTTTAACATACCAAGATCTAAAGCCCCAAAAGCAACACGCTTAAGATCCATGACTTCAAGATCAAAATGTCCAAAAAAGCGTCTAAGCTCTCTATTTTTACCTTCATTTATAACCACTCTAAGCTTAGTATAGCCTCCACTTGATCCAAAAATTTCAAAGTCTATAAAAGGAGCAAAACTCATAGAGGTAATTTTAGTTTTTGCATGTGCGCCTTTTTTTTCATTTTTAATCTCAAGTCCATTTTGCATGGCTTCGATGACTTGTTTGCTCACCGTGCCTTTAACTTTAAGGTAGTATTCTCTTTCTAAATCGCTATGCATTAAAGCATCGGCAATCACAGAAGAATCTGTAAGCAAAAGTAAGCCTTCACTTGCATAATCCAGCCTACCTACGCTAAGCCAAGTACTAAATTGTCTTGGCAAGGTATCATATATAGTTTTTCTTCCACGATCGTCTTTTTTACTGACAATTTCACCTTTTTGTTTATGATAGATTATCACGCTAAATTGCGTTCTTTTTTGCACTCTTTTACCCTTAACAAAGACTTTATCATCAAATTTAACCTCATCGCTTAAAAGGGCAATTTTGTTGTTTATTTTTATTAAGCCTTGTTTGATAAGCTCATCAGCTTCACGACGTGAATAGCAGGTATTATGGGATATAAATTTATTAATTCTCATTTGATCTTCCTTAAAAAGGGCGTTTTTGCCCTTTTTTACATTACAAAAATAGTTGGAACTATGGTTGGGTATTTTTTAATCTTTCTAAAAATATGCTTTCTTAAAACTTGGCGGATTTGATTTTCTAAAAATCTTGGATCATTGAGTACTTCATCTTTAACATTGATGAAAAACTGTCCTAAAACTTCAGCCATATCTTTGCTAAAAGCATGATCGTGTTTGTCAGCTACTAACCCATAGCTAAATACTCTTGGTTTGTTGATCAGTGTTTTTGTGGCTTTGTCAATTTGTGCGATAATAACCACTATACCACTATCTGCAAGTTTTTGGCGATCTATAACTACATCATCGGCGATTTGTTTGTTGATTTGATTATCCACAAAAACTTTACCTGTTTTTACGGTTTTTATGCGTTTGACATATTTTTGACAAAGTTCTACTTGATCGCCATCACTCATAAGATAAATATTTCTTTCGGGGATACCGCACTTCATCGCTGTTTCTTTGTGCTTGGTGATGTGATTGTATTCTCCATGAACTGGTAAGAAAAATTTAGGTTTGGTAAGGGTTAGCATAAGTTTTTGCTCTTCTATACTAGCGTGTCCGCTTACATGAATTTCACTAAATTCTTGATACGCTACTTTAGCTCCTGCTTTTAAAAGATAGTCAAGCACCGCAGAAACACTTGCTTCATTTCCTGGTATGGCTTTAGCTGAAATGATTACTTGATCTGTAGGTTTGATTTTTATAAATTTATGCTCATCTGTTGCCATTCTATAAAGCGCACTCATGGTTTCGCCTTGACTTCCTGTGGTTACAATAAGCACTTCATTGTCTTTATATTTACTTACTTCATCAGCATCGATGAAAATTTTTCTATCAAGTTTGATGTAGCCTAATTCCATAGTGGTATAAAGATTTCTTTCCATAGAACGACCGATGACACAAACTTTTCTGCCGTATTTTAAACCATAAGTGATAGCTTGATAAACGCGGTGGATATTAGAACTAAAAGTACTCATGATCACTCTGCCCTTAGTGCGTGCAAAAATTTGATCAAAAGTTGGTCCTACGGAGCTTTCACTTTTTGTATAGCCTTCTTTATAGGAATTTGTACTATCGCTTAAAAGACATAAAACCCCTTCTTCCCCATAATGTGCCAAACGCCCTAAGTCTGTTGGATAGCCATCGATTGGGGTTTGATCGATTTTAAAATCACCTGTATGGATAATAGTTCCTGCTTTTGTTTTGATCGCAAGTGCTGAAGCATCAATAATAGAATGCGTGATATGGATCCATTCTATATCAAATTCGCCTATCTCATAAACACGGCGTTTTTCTACAGGGCGAAACCATTTGCGTTCTGCTTTTAAGCCATGTTCTTCAAATTTGTTTGAAATCATCCCTAAAGCCAAAGGCGTAGCGTAGATAGGAAATTGAAATTCTTTAAAGAAATAAGGCACCGCACCGATATGATCTTCGTGTGCATGGGTAATCACTATACCACGAATTTTATCTTTAATTTTTCTTACATAATCAAAATCAGGGATGATAATATCTACCCCATGCATAGTTCCATCAGGAAAACTCATGCCTATATCTATTATGATTGCATCTTTATTGGTTTCAAAAACGCTAATATTTCCACCGATTTCTCCTAAGCCTCCTAAAGGAGTAATGCGGATTTTATGTTCGCTAGAATTATTATATTTTAAAGGGTGTAAGCGGTTTTCATGTGAAACACGGTTAGCTTCTATACATTCTGCAAGAGCGATTTGCCAATCTTCATTGCCTGTGAGTTTTGAAGGAAGATTACGATTTTTCTTCTTTTTTTTCTCAGTTTTATTTTCTGAGTTTTCAGAATTTTCCTTGTTGGAATTTTGATCGATTTTTGGAGTATCATTTTCATTTTGCAAAGAATCAACTAATTTTTTTCTGCGATTTTTATATTTATAGCGTTTATTGTTTTTTGAATTTGAGTTCGGATTTTGTTCGTTTTTATTTATCTCTTTGTTTTCGTCCATATTCATCCTTTAATTTGTCATAAATTTTAAGGTATGAATTAACGCAAATTTCATGTGGTCTGATGTTTTCTTTTAAGCCAAGAATGCTTAAAACTTCTAAAACTTTTGCTTTATATGTTTTTAAATTTCCTAAGAGTTGTTTTCTAGGAGCTTTAAAACAGTCTTTTAGAAAATTTTTGAAATTTTCTATTTCACAAAGTTCATCAAAATCCTTAATTTTAATCAAACTCATCACCGCTGATATAACTTTTGGCGGTGGATTAAAACATTGTGGATCAACATCAAAAAGTATTTTTCTTTCGCAAATCATTGCACTTAAAACACCCAAGGAAGAAAACTCACTATTCCCTTCTTTAGCGCAGAATTTTTCAGCCATTTCTCTTTGTACCATTACAATAAGCCCTAGACAATTTTTATCTTCTAAAGCTTTTAATATAATGTGACTTGCAACATAATAAGGCAAATTTGCAACCAAAAAATATGGTTTTTCATCAAGACTAGGATTAAAAGCTTCGCTTGCGTCTTGATGGATCAAGTTAAATTTTCCACATTCAAGTTCTTTTTGAAATTTCTTTTTTAAAATAGGTATGAGATCATTATCGATTTCATAAGCTTTTACTTGAGAAATTTTTAAAAGTTCTTGCGTTAAATCACCTAAGCCAGGCCCAATCTCAATGATATTGTTCATCTCTTTGGGTATGGCTTGGATGATTTTTACTAATACGCTTTTATCGATTAAAAAATTTTGTCCGTATTGTTTTTTTGCTTTAACCATAAGAAATAATTTTATCTAAAAATTCTTAATTAAGTCTTTTTAGGTAGAATTATTTTTGTAAAATTTCATAAGGATCAAAATGATTGTTTGTGCGGGTGGAAATGAAAATTTTTCTTTTGCAAAAGCCATAGGTATAGGTTTGGTTGAATCAGCTTTTCATTTGGGTCAACTTTGCTTAAAAGAAAAACCATCAAAACTCATATTTATAGGAACTTGTGGGCTTTATGATAAGGGGGAAATTTTAGAAATTTATAGAAGTTTGCACGCTTTTAATGTAGAATTTTCTAAAATTTCACATGCATTTTATACTCCTGCAAAATATGAAATTTGCTTAGAAAAAGAAAATGTTTCTCGTGAAACAATCAAAATCAATTCTTCAAATTATATTTGTCAAAATTCAAAAGCAGCAAAAGAATTTTCGAAATTAGGTTTTTTTGCAGAAAATATGGAAGCCTTTTCTGTTTTAAGCGTAGCTCAAAATTTAGATATTGATGCAGAGTGTATTTTATGTGCGACAAATTTTTGCAATGAAAATGCTCACGAAGATTTTATAAAAAATCATCAAAAGGCAAAAGAAAAATTAGAAGAATACTTAAAAAAATATCATTATATTTAAAAATTCAAAAAGGAAAATAATTTTGAAAGAGCTTGTTAATATTTTAGATTTTTTACCTGAAGAATTAGGAGAAAAAATCAAACCGATGTTTCGCGTGAAACAAATTTATCAATGGATTTATCAAAAATACGCCAATAATTTTTCCGATATGTCAAGTTTACCAAAAGATCTACGTTTAGAACTTACACAAAATTTTCATTTCTCACCTGTAAAATGCGTTAAAAATGAGCAAAGTAAAGATGGAAGTATAAAATATCTTTTTGAACTCATCGATGGTTTAAGAGTAGAAAGTGTGCTTTTGCCTATGAAAGAAGAAAAAATAGACGCGGAGGGCAAAAGAATTTCTCATGCAAGATACACTATCTGTGTTTCTTCTCAAGTAGGTTGTAAAAGTGGATGTAGTTTTTGTCTTACTGCCAAGGGTGGTTTGAAAAGAAATTTAAGTGCAGGGGAGATAGTCGGACAAATTTTATGGATCAAAAAACAAAATAATATCCCTTATGAACGGCGTGTAAATATAGTATATATGGGTATGGGTGAGCCTTTGGATAATCTTAAAAATGTTTCTAAAGCGGTAAAAATTTTAGCACAAAATGAGGGGCTTGCCATAAGTCCCCGCCGTCAAACCATCAGCACTAGCGGTTTAGCAAAACAAATCAAAGAATTAGGTCAAATGAATTTAGGTGCTTTACTTGCTATATCGTTGCATGCGGTTAATGATGAACTTCGAACTGAGCTTATGCCTATCAATAAAGCTTATAATATCGCTGCAATTATGGATGCGGTGCGTGAATTTCCTATAGATCAAAGAAAAAGGGTAATGTTTGAATATCTTTTAATTGATGGTATCAATGATAAGCTTGAACACGCTAAAGAATTAGTCAAGCTTTTAAATGGCATTAAAGCCAAAGTGAATTTAATACTTTTTAATCCACATGAAGGAAGTTTATATAAACGCCCTAGTTTAGAAAATGCGATTAAATTTCAAGATTTACTCAGCAATAAAGGTGTAACTTGCACTATAAGAGAAAGTAAAGGGCTTGATATCTCAGCTGCTTGTGGACAGCTTAAAGAAAGGGCAAAAGAACAATGACAATGCTAGATATTTTCGAAATCGTTTTTATAACAGCTGTTGTAATTATAGGTTTTGGTGGAATTGTTTTTGTAGTAACAAAAGAAAAAAAATAATTATTACATTTAATGGTGTCAAGGGGGAGACTTGAACTCCCGACCTCCGGCTTATGAGACCAGCGCTCTAACCAGCTGAGCTACCCTGACTAAAAATAAAAATATAATTATACTACTTTTTACTAAAAATTTTCTGATTTTTTAAAAAAATAATTTTATTTTCAATATTTAAAAAATTTCTTTATTTTTAAAGCTTTTATAGATATAATGAAAGCTTTATTTCATAGACAGGTGTCCGAGCGGTTGAAGGAGCACGCCTGGAACGCGTGTAAAGTGCAAGCTTTCGAGGGTTCGAATCCCTTCCTGTCTGCCATTCTTATTTTTAATATTTAAAAATTATTGTTTTGTCAAAAGTTATTTTATTGTTTACAAATTCTTAAATTTTTGATAAAATATTAAAAATTTTATTTATTAGGTTTTTTATAATGCTACAATCAAGACTTTTGATGAATTTAAAAGGAATGGGAATATCTTTTATACCAAGATATTTTTTTTCAAATAAATTTAGATAAAATTTTTAATGATATTTTAAAATACAATATTAAAGACTTAGAAGAAATACAAACTCGAGTTAAATATTATAATCAAATAAATGAATTTTTTACACCTACAGCAAAGGAAAAAATAGGAAAATTTCCTTTTAAAGACACCTCTTATGCTTTTGATGCTTATGAAATCAGTAAATACTTTAAAGATGAATTTTTATGGAATAAAGAATTTGGCGATGTAAGACATACTTTTAAAGAAGCAACTATTTGCAAATCAAGATCTTTGGAAAATAATATAAATAATATTTTATTAAAACTTGATAAAAATAGGCACTTTTGCTTTTTAAAAGATAACATAAACTATGAAAATAAAAAGGATATAGCAATATTTAGAGGAGCAGTATATCAAAAACATAGAAAAGAATTTTTTGATTCTTATTTTGGTAGAACTTTTTGCAATATAGGAGATACTTCAAAACAACCTAGCCAATGGAAAAAAAACTTTTTAAACAAAAAAGAACAAATGAAATATAAATTTATAATTTCTTTAGAGTGTAACGATGTAGCAAGCAACTTAAAATGGGCTATGAATTCTAATTCTTTAGTTTTAGCTCCAAAAATAACTTGCGAAACTTGGTTTATGGAAGGAACTTTAAAACCAAATTATCACTTTGCTTTGATTGATAATGAGAATTTGTCAGCAGTAATTGAATATTTTAAAAGTCGCCCAAAAGATGCATTGGAAATTATTAATAATGCTCATCAATATATTAAGAAATTTTTAGATAAGAAAAAAGAATTCCATATAGGAATTTTGGTTTTGACCAAATATTTTTATTATTCTAGACAACTTGAACTTAACAAAAAAAGAGATATTTTAGAATTAATCAAATAATTTTTCATAAAAAATAAATCTTTTTATACATTTATCACAGCTTATCATTTTTGGCAAAAATATATGGGTATTGTTAAATTTGGGAAAAATGGTTTTGTGCTTACATCGAATATAGATGAAGATGCGGAACAAGGTGGAGAAATAACTTATTATGAAAAATATTATTATAATTTTGAAATCGTAGGCAATATCTACGAAAACAAGGAGTTATTAGAAGTTAAGGAGTGAAAATTTTATAATATAATACTATATAATATAATATTGATTATCTTTGGAATAAAAGGAGAAAAAAATGAATAACAAAAGAAAAGTTAGGGAATTTCTGTCTTATATGGAGAAATATCTGTTTTTTGTATTGGGATGGTTAAATTAATAGAAAAATTGATAAAATAAAAAAATATTCTATCATTATAAAAAATAGGAAAAGAAAATGAATTTAAAAGATGTTCTAAAGGAAATTGATATTCTAAAAGATTTTTTGAAAGAACACAAACTAGCTTTTGAAACTAAAAAATCACTAGAAGAAGATTTTAAATTAAGATATACAAATGATTCTAATGCAATCGAAGGGAATACACTTACCTTATTTGAAACAAAAGCAGTGCTTGAAGGTATGACTATTGCAGGAAAAAGTGTAAAAGAACACTTAGAAACCATAAACCATTCACATGCTATTGATTTTATGTTAGAACTTGCAAATGCTAATACAATTTTAAATGAATTTGATATTAAATCTTTACATCAAATTATTTTACAAACAATTGATATAAAGAATGCTGGAGTATATAGAAAGGCTAATGTAGTGATTAGCGGTGCAAAACATATTCCACCTGATTATTTGAGTATTGATTTTGAAATGAAAAACTTTTTAAATTGGTATGAGAATGAAGCACAAAATTTACACCCTATTATTAGAGCTTCAAGAATACATATTGACTTTGTTAGAATACACCCATTTATTGATGGTAATGGAAGAATGTCAAGGCTTTTAATGAATTATGAGCTTGTTAAAAATAATTATCCACCTATCAATATTAAGTATTCTTCAAAAGAAGAATACTTTCAAGCTTTGGAAGAAGCTTGTTATTATAAAAACTTTGAAAAATTTGACACAATAGTAATAAAAGAAGTTAAAAATGAACTAGAAAAAAGAAAACATTTCGCTCTAAAAAATGAAAAAAATGAATATCAAGAAAATTTAAAAGATAAAATAAAAAGGAACTAAAATGAAAAAAGAAAAAAGTTTGCATTTAATTATTTTTGGATTATCTTTAATTTTTATAGGTTGTGGAGAACCTAAACTTAAAGAATATACTTATAATTCAGAGCAAGGAAGTAAAGAAGGATATGAATTTGCACTTAAAAAAATTGATGAAGAGTATAAAACAAGTGGAAAGTATTCTTTAATTGATTTAAGCGAAATAAAAAATATTAAAACACTTAAAGAAAGAGATTATAATTTTCTTTTAAATTCACAAAAAGAATCTAAAAAAGAAATTGAAAATGGAAGATATGAATATGCTGATATAATGATTATAAATTATAATGATCATTATAGTATACTTAGCGTTGAGTGTAATTTGCGAAGGAAATTTTGTGATATTTCTGATAATTAAAATGTTTTTATGGGTTGAGTTGTGTTAATGCCTAACTCTTCAGCTTTTTTATCTAGTGTTTCTTTGAGTTTAGCATTTTTCGAAAAAACTTTAAATCACTTTTGATTAAAAGTTTCCATATCTTTCATAATAAGATGGTAAATATATGTATTTAAAGGAAAACCTAAGCTGTCAGCTCTTTCTTGAAGGTATTCTTTCGTCTTATCGCTAATTCTTAATTGTATAAGATTGCTCCCCTTACTTTCTTTCTCTTCTACCATTTTCTTTTTATTCTTTTCTATATCTTTTTTTGTTGCGTTTGGATTTGTAATTTTAACATAGTTACTCTTTCCATATTTACAAATTCTTTTTTTTGTAAGTTCTAATTCTTTTAATTTTTTCTCAAATTTTATGTTTTCCATAAAAAATCAACTTTCTCATATTCTTTAAAATTTTCTTCAAAATATTTTTGTCCTTGTTCTTTTGTTTCAAGGCTATATCCTGAAAAATCTATTTTTCTATCTTTGTCTTTTTCAAAGCTGATTATTGTGTAACATTGCTTGTTTTTTGTTACAAAGAGAAAATTATTATGAAGCACAAAAAAATCATATTTTCTTTTATTAAGATTGTATTTTTCTACCATTTCTTTTAAAAAATTTAAAAATACTTCTTCTGTAAGCTCCTTTTGTTCTTCTTTGTATTTTTTCATTAAGTAATCTGCTTCATCTAAAAAATTATAATAATCTATTTTTGTCATTTTCTTCTCCTTTGAAATTTATATTCTTTATTGGAATTTTCTTCTTTTATATTATTTTTGTTAAAATTAATAATGTGATTTACTACTTTTTCAATATCTTTTAAGCATAAATCTTCATCTAACTGAGTATTTATCCTACTTTTATTCCAAGAATGATTTTGATCAAAAAATATGATTTTAGTAACATTCTCGTCTTTTTCAAATAAATCAGTGTCAAATTTTTCTAAATAAATAGGGGCTATACAAACTTCATTTTCCAACTTATTAAAATCTAATTCTTGTTCGTGTTTTAAGCCAATATAGCCACAAAGCCATTGTCCTTTGTCATTTTGCATTAATAAATCCTTATCTTTTAATTCTTTTAGATTAGGATATTCAACTTTCAAAATAACATATGGAATGTCATTGATTTGTCCTTCTTTTCTTTCAAGTTCTATATATTTTTTTCATTTTATTTTCCATTTTATTCCTTTGTATATATTTGGTTTAGTTGAGATTTCTTTAAACAATATTTGCTCTCTTGTTTAAAGTGTTTTCCATACCTTGAGAAATCATTTCACTTTGTTTTCCATCAATACCTACTAATGATAAAGCCCATGAAGACCCTTTAATAATTAAATTCCACATAATTACCGCTGAAGCAATTTTTGCAAATATAGTTAATAAGCCTGTGATTGCACCTATAATAAAGTTAGTGTGAAAATTATATACGCTAGTTTTAATTCCTGTAAATTGTTCTACAGAAACAAATAAGAAAAATTCGTCTACTAAAACATTTATAAATAATGATAAATATATAAAGAGAATAATTAATACGGGTTTTAAAAATATAGCCATACCATTAATTAAGAATTCAATAATTTTATCCATTCTTTTAGTTGCTAAGGAGAAAGCTACAACGAATGGTGAAATATAAAAATATTTTATCAAAGAAACTAAATAAGATACAAATATTATAATAGAAGCTGTAGTGCAAACCAATAATGGTATTTTTTGAAAAGTCCATTCTATTAACATTATAGCTATAGCATATCCTGTAATTGTTGAGGCAACTGTTCCTGTTATGTATCCAACGATAGCTCCACCTACTGTTCCTATGATTGGCACAGTAGAAGCTGCTGCTGCTTGAATTACAGCCATGAATTTTCCAGTATTTTCCATTACAAAATCTTTTATAGTTGAAGCTCCTGGTAACATCATCCATACTAATTTACCTGCTATCCATCCTAAAGAGCTATCTGTAATATCATCTTTACTAATTTCAATATCTCCTTTATTTATATTTTCTTTAGTGTTTTGAATATTTTTTTTAGTTGCTTTAATCATCCTTTCTTTTTGTTCATCTTCATCACCTTACTCTTCTTTAAACATAGTTACTTCTGCTAAAATTGCACTACTTGGCGTAAATAAAGAATTTATCCATCCAAGTTGCATTTCTCTTACTGCAAAATAAGCATCAAGATTTTTCATTTCATTGATTTTTTGAGTGTTATCTCTTAATTTATCAATTTTTTCCATTTGAGAATTTATTTTAGTTATTTCATTTCTTGCTTTTAAAATATCAGCTTCTAAAGCTATACAAGCTTCCAAGGAAATATCGCCATTTTTTCCTGCCATATCATTACTATCTTCAGCTAAAAATCGTTTTATTTTTTCTTTATCTTCATCTGTTAAAGAAGTGATATAGCTTTCTCTAATAGCAGATAGTTGGTTTTTATATCTTAAAGAACAAGTTTTTTTATAAATTTCATCTCCTTAACTTATAAGAAACTCATTTTCTTTCTTTTTTTCTAATAAGGCTTTAATACCTTGAATATTTACTCCACCTATACTTTTATAAATTTTATCCATATAGGTTTTTCCACCAATTGCACTAGCCATATCTGCAATATCTGTTGATTTTAATGCAAAATATCTAATGACGTTTTGCATAATTGTTGAGTGAGCTAAACCATTTCCTTCAGGTATAGGCATAAAAAATATTCCCATCATAATCATTGGAATATAAAATTTATGTAAAAATTTTTGTTTTCCTTCGCTTTCACCCTTATTTTCTAAGTAAGCTTGAATTTTTTCTGCACTAATTGAAGTAAGAAAAAATCCGCCAACTAAAACAAGAATTAGAATTTGTAAATGTTGATAAATTTTTTCATTGGTTAAAAATAGATTTGAAAAATACGCCATATTGTTTTTATTAAAACCATCTACAGCTGAAGCTTCTTGCAAACTTATACTTGAAGTAGAAAATCCTTTATTTTGATTTAAAACAGAATTTGGAGCTATCAAAAAATCCATAAAACTTTGATTTTTTTGTATAGTTTTAATGCTAAAATTATCTATACCATCTTTTAAGGTTAATTCTCCTAAATTATAAGTTTTTTCTCTATCAATAATATTTGGATTTAAAGTTGCTAAAGCAACTAAATATTTTGCAAAATTAATTTTAGTATCGCTTGGCGTCCATTTAATTATACTTTCTAAATTAATTTTTCTATCTATATTTTCATAATTTTTTAATTCAGTATCAAGTCCTGTATACACTTGTTTAGCACAAGATAAATTAGTTTTTGAAGCATTAAATTTTAAATCTAAATCAAAATTTTCATTTTTATAAACTCTACAAAAAGTTGTCCCATTTTTAAAATCAAATCCTATGATTTGAGTTCCATATCCGCTATTAACCTTTCTACACTCCCAACTACATCCATCATTAGTTTCTATGTCATCATTTCTATTAGAAAATATTTTTTGCATTTCTTCTTTAGTAGTTTCAGAAATAACTCCTTGCCCATTATTTGTTCCTTCTGCAAATAAGAAATTAAACAGCAATAAAAATAAAATTATTTTTTTCATTTGTATTTAACCTTTTGCTTATAATTGTTTTGAAAATTATTTTTAGCATTTAAATTAGGTTCGCCATTTAATTCAGGACACATAAATTTACAACCATTTTTCCATTCAGAACAACCATACCAAAATTTGTTTTTTTCATTTTTACTTTCTCTTTTTATTAAGTTTCCTTGATTACATTGAGGACATTTAAAAGATGTATTTAAATTAGTGCTTTTATTTTCTAATTCAGGTTTTCCATTAACAGATTTCGCCTTAAAATCACAACCATTAGAATACTCAGAACAAGAAAAGAATTTTCTAAATTTTCCATTTATTTCTCTTAAAAAACCTTTTTGACATTTAGGACAAGTTATTTTTTCTTTTTCTTCATTAGAAACAATTTTTTTGTTTAAACTCTTTTCATTATCAATTATTTTTAAAATAAAATCATTAATTGAATTTAAAAAATCGCTTCTTTTTAGTTTTCCTTCTTGTATTTCTTTTTGAGATTCAAACCATAAAGCTGTCATGTCTGGATTTGTCAATATAGGATCTAAATTTTGGATTAAATTAATTCCAAGTTCTGTAGCATTAACAACTTGCTTTTTATCCTTTGAAACTACAATATAGCCTCTGTTTATTAAAGTTTCTATGTGATTACTTCTTGTTGCTGGAGTTCCTATTCCGCCATTTTCGCCTTTTTTATCTTTATCTTTTTCTATTAAAAGTTTTTTAATTTTTTCATCTTTAACATATTTAGAAACTTGATTTAAATCTTTTAATAAAGTAGTATATTACATCATAAATTAAAAATTTGATTTTAGTTTTCAGCCAAAAACAAGTAATATTACGATAAAATCTCGGACTTACAAAGGGGCATTAGCTCAGCTGGGAGAGCACAACGCTGGCAGCGTTGGGGTCAGCGGTTCGAACCCGCTATGCTCCACCATATGGTTCCGTAGCTCAGCTGGTAGAGCACTACCTTGACATGGTAGTGGCCGTTGGTTCAAGTCCAATCGGAGCCACCATCACCCTTCCTTATACAAAGGATTATCATGCAAAACACTATCATACAAAAAGCCATCCATAAAGATTTAAATTCTATACTTGAAATCACAAAAGATGCTTTAAATGCTATGAAAGCTATGAATTTTCACCAATGGGATGAGAATTATCCTAATGAAATAGTTTTTCAAGAAGATATACAAGCACAAGAACTTTATGTGTTTAAAGAAAATGATGAAATTTTAGGCTTTATCTGTATCAATGAAAAATTTGAACCTGAATTTTATAAACAAGTTATTTTTAACAAAAATTATGATGATAAAGCCTTTTATCTACACCGTTTAGCCGTCAAACAAAAGGCAAAGGGCAAAGGCGTAGCACAAAAACTTTTAAATTTTTGCGAAAATTTTGCCTTGGAAAATCACAAGGCAAGTTTAAGAGCAGATACTCATAGTAAAAATTTTCCTATGAATTCGCTTTTTAAAAAGCTTGTTTTTAATTTTTGTGGAAATTTTAACATACCTAATTACCAAGATCCTTTTTTAGCTTATGAAAAAATTCTAAACCAAAAAGCTTTTTGAGTTTTTCTCATAGGCTTTAATTTGTGCTTCATGTTTTAAAGTCAAAGCTATATTATCAAGTCCTTCCAAAAGACAAATTCTGTGAAAATCATCTAAATCAAAAGAAAAATCCTATCTTTAAAAAATACTCTTTTTTACAATAAAGAAATTTCTATATTTTTATCTTGGGATTTTTTTAACTCATCAACTATTTCCAAAACCTCATCTTTAGTAAGTTCTATGGTAAGCAAACCATTTCCTAAGGCATTGTTTTTAAAATATCCGCAAAAGAAGGTGCGATAATAACTCTAATACCATGATCAACCAAAGCCCAAGACGCATGCTCTCTTGAAGAACCATTACAAAAATTTTCAAAACTCACCAAACATAAACATCATCTAACTTATAAGTACTTTCATCGTGGTCTAAATTTTCAAGGCAAGTTTTTATCGCCATAACCACTTCTTCTAAATCTCATTTTCCACATCACGCAAAGTGATATCAAAGATTATGATTTTATTATCTTTCACGATTTAATCCTTTAAAACCAAAACAGACTAAATGAATTTAAAAAATTCAAAAACTTAACAACAATGATAAAAAATTAAAAATGTAAAAAAATGATTAAAAATAAAAATTGAGTTTTAGAATGAGAATTGCAGTAGCAGATTAAAAGTATTGTCTTTACTTTTTTGTTGGACTGAATTTGAAATTTTACAAATTTGCTTCATCTTTTCCTCCTTTGTTAAAATTAATCCTTGATGTATCATATTTTTAGTAAATGTGCTTGTAAAATTCTTAAATTAAGAAAATTATTGATATAATTGTAGTTTTAAGTAACAAAAAGGATGTTGATGTTAAAAGAACTCTTAGAGATTAAAAAAGAAATGGAACCTGTTATCCACGAAGCCAATGTGAAATTAAATGTCCTGGCTCGTGAAGTCATAGTCCGAAAAAAAGAATACGAAATTTATGGCCCTATGGTAGATCGTGTTTATCTTGATAATGCCATTTATGTTAAAGTTATGTCAAGTGGACGCGATGTAAAAACAGACAATGTAGCTATAAAAAATGGTTTTTACATGGTTTTTGTAGCCCCTGAAAAAGAAAGTACAAAAGACATCAAAAACAAACTCAAAGTAGCTTATGAGGGGCTTGATAACAAATTTATCGCTACACTCATACGATCTTGCCAACGCTTTAAAGAAATCATAAATAAAACCCAAGCCACACTCGCTAAAGCTTCTAACATGAATGTAGTAGTAAAAACAAATTTAGGCGAAGCAAGTGCTGCACTTAAATTTAACATCAATATAGAATACACTAGAGACACTCAAAAACTCACTCGCGAAAATTCAAAATCAGCAGGAAGCTTTAGAGATACTAAAACTTATATAAATCTTATAGTAGAAAAAAATACAGATTCTCAAATTTGTGAAAAATTACTTGATGATGTTGAAAAATACTTTATTGGTGGAGGTTGATTTCATTAATGCAAGTTATAAAAACTTGCATTAGATTAAAATTTATAATTATATCCTAAATACACACCATAATTTGTTTGTTTAGGATCGTAAAAGTTTGAACCCACTTGATTTTGATAAAAATTTCTAGAATTATAATGAATTTGCTCTGCTTTAAAGCCTAATTCTATTTCATTATGTGGTGTCAAATCATATAAAGCACCTATTTTCGCTCCATAAAAATAACCGTCAAAATTTTGCGACAAAGATAAAAAGCTTGTTTTTAAGGTAAGATCTGTTCTTGCATATCCTCCATACACACCTAAAACAGCTCTGGTTTTTTCAAAAAGCTTAGGAGTAAAATCATAACCTGTTAAAAATTTATGTGTAGTAAAATCACCTTCGATTTGAATTCTAGGAGTTTTGATAAAATCACTAAATTCATCAGAATAATTATAACCAGCATAAATTCTATGATTTTCATTTAAACGATATCCAAGTTTTAGACCAAACGATGGTATATTACCTGAAATATCTCCATTAAAATTTTGCTTTGTATTCTTATGTTTTAACTCACTTTTTACTTGAGCATGCATCCAAGCTGCATCAGCACCTATAAAAAAACCAGAATTCTCATCTGCTAAAGCCAAATTTGAAAACAAAGTAGCACTTGCGATAATGCTTAACAATTTTTTATTCATAACCTAACTCCTTATAATAAAATTCGATCTAAAAAATTTAGATCTTTTTATATTATATATTCTTCAAAGATTAAATAAGAATTTTTTATAAAATATTTAATCTTTACATAAAAATATGTGAATATTTTACTCAAATATTATTTTGGAACAACTATATCACTACGACATTCTATCACCGTATGCACATTTCCACGCGGGTTAAAATCCCCCACAACTTTAATCCATTTTGGTTTTAATTTATCTTTTAAAGTATTGTAAATTTCATTGATACTTGCTTCATGTGAAACATTTCTATACATAAAAGTATTGATATAAAGTTTTATCGCCTTAAGTTCAACCACAAATTTATCAGGCATATACTCAAGATAAATCGT
The DNA here is from genome assembly GCF_001762785.1 of Campylobacter sp. BCW_6463. Taxonomy (NCBI): domain Bacteria; kingdom Pseudomonadati; phylum Campylobacterota; class Epsilonproteobacteria; order Campylobacterales; family Campylobacteraceae; genus Campylobacter; species Campylobacter sp. BCW_6463. The sequence continues at coordinate 40,869 of NZ_MJXL01000019.1, read as the reverse complement.
TGCAAAGTCAGGATAACCCGAACGCGGACAACAACACATAAATTCAGGCAAAGTAATTTTAATGATATAGTCATTTTTCGCATCATTTGGCCAAATTTCCATATTTTCTACGTCAAATTCTTTGATTTCTTTTTCACCATAACGCATAGATTTTCCTTAAAATTTAAATTTCAAGCAAAAATTATAACAAAATAAGTTTTTAAAACGATTATGATACAGATAAGAAAATACAATTTTATTGCAACTCACCCCTAGCAAGAGTGAGTTAGCAATAAATTGAAGGCAGTTCAAGCCTAAGCCTAGTATTACAAGACTACCAAGATAGGCTTGCAAAGCAAGGCTTGCTCCCTTTAAGGGAGCAAAAACAATATTTTATAGAATGCTAAGCTTAAATTATTGTTTAAGCTGGATCAAGGTTTGAAGCATTTGATCACTGGTTGAAATGGTTTTTGAGTTTGCTTGATAACCCCTTTGGATAATGATAAGTTCTGTTAAAGAACGGCTCAAATCCACATTTGACATTTCAAGAGCTGAGGTTTTCATCTCACCACGACCCCCTGTTCCAGCTTCTCCTACTACGATATTACCACTATTTGCAGTAACTTTGAAAAGATTTCCGCCGATTTCCTCAAGACCTGAGTTATTAGCCACTGAAGCCATAGCGATTTTTGCTACTGCAAAAGTTTTACCATTGGTAAATTCGCCTAAGATATTTCCTTTATCATCAACACGGATAGCATCAGGTTTTAAGTTACCCGAAGTATAACCATCGGTTGCTTGTCCTGTTAGAGTTGAAGCAGAGTTTGAGCTTACAAGGCCGTCATTGCTTCCGCTTGTTCCAAAAGAAAGTTTGATTTGTTGATTTGGTGCGGCACCATTATTTGGTGAAAAGCTTATAGTTTTTGGTGTATAGCTAGCCAAAGATCCATCGTTGTTAAATCTTGCACTACCTACGATGATGTTCGTAGGACCTTCTCCTGTAGTGTTGATCTCTGCAGGTTCTGGCACACGGATGATCATTTGCCATTCATTACCCCCATCTTGAGTGGTGCTTTGTTTAACAAATTGCACTTCTAAAGTGTGTTTTGAACCTAAAGAATCATAAATTTCAAGCCCTGCTGAAAAGGATGAAAGTTTAAGCTGTTCGCTTTCTTTGATCGATCCACCCGTTACTAAAGGACCATCCCAAGCTTTAAAGATAGCTGTAAAAGCATCATTGGTGCTTACTGTGCCTTCTTTATTAGAATAAGCAGTGATATTAAAACTCATATTTTTGGCTGCCACACTTAAAGCTCCTCCACCATTAACACCTGCACCTGAAGGTATGGTGGAGTCTTCATTTGCATTAGATATAGCAAAATGTCCGCTTGAATTTACTACAACTTTGACATTTTGATTGATATCATTCGTATCTACTTTAGATCCATCTCCTTTATTGCCACTACCATCATAATCCACCCCATATCTAGCATCTCTTTGCAAAAGTTCTCTTAAATCTTCAGTCGTTCTAAATACTCTTGCATCAGTATTTTGCAAACCTCCATGTAAAGCATCCCAGTAGTTTGCAGAAGCAGGATCGGTTGGTTTAGTTGTATTATTAGCTCCTGGAACATAAGATGGTCCCCCATCAGGATTATACATAGGAGGTAAATCCACAGGATTTGAACTATAAATATACTTATGCGCGGTAATAACTTTTACATTTTCAGCTCCAGTCGTAGTATTACTTGTTGCATCATCAATCCAATTTGAATTTCCATTATTTTTTTGTGGCGCTGCAGTAAATTTATCCGTATTTGCAGTATAAGTCATATTAAATAATTCTCCTGCTGTATTTGTCTTTTTTACAGTAAGATCAATATTTTTCATGTTATCTGTAGTGCCATCAGCATTATCATTGACAAATTCTATGCCTGAGCCATCTGATTTTTTAACCGCTTTTACTCCTGTTCCTTCTCTAGTATCAGTTGGTGCGGTGAAAGTATTGATATAAGCTATGGCATCATCAAGACTTTGAATATCAGCATTATAAATATTTACACCATTTAAAGTTATATCTAAAGTTACTTTATTGTCCTTATCACCCCAAAAAATAACTGAGTTTTGATTTGCTTTACTATTAGGATCAAATACTTTTCCAGTTTTATTTGTAGTATATTTTGCATCTGCGTATGAAACCCAAATTCCTTGTCCATCTCTTAGATTTAGCCCTGTTCCTTTTGCATTAAACAAAGCTCCTGCATCTACGCCTTTTTCTGTTACTTCAACCGAATTTTTAGAAGTAGTATAAAACTGAGTGGTTCCTGTATCGTTTTCATCTTCAGCTTTGTTGGTTTTAGTATTATAGCCATGAACTGAGTCAAGTCCGTATAAATTAGTGCTTGAAGTTCCTATATTTAAACCACTATTTAAATTTGCTTTGATAGCTACTTCGGTTGATTTTGCTGCAGGGATATGCATACCTGGATCGATAAAAATGTTTTGTGGAGTTCTTGAACTATCTATGGTTTGATCATTCCAGTTGATATTCCATCCTTGAACAATAAAACCTGAATTATTTACAAAGTTACCATAAGCATCAAGCTTAAAGTCTCCATCACGCGTAAGATAGTTTGTAAGACCACCATCATCACTCACCATGAAAAAACCATCACCATTGATAGCAACGTCAGTATTTTTATTTGTAGTTTGAACTGAACCTTGAGAGTGAATTCTTGTAGTAGAACTTACTGAAACACCAAGACCGATTTGAAGTGGATTTTGTCCGCCTCTTCCATCAGTTGGAGTTGTAGCGATTTTTACTGTTTGGCTAAACATAGTTCCAAAATCTGCACGAGAGTATTTAAAACCATTGGTATTAACATTTGAAATGTTATTACCTTCAACATCCATCGCAACTTGATGTGCTTGTAGTCCGCTTACGCCAGACCAAAGTGATCTCATCATCTTAAATCCTTTATAAAATATTGCTTTAAAAATTTAACGCTTTGGCTTTAAAAAACTTTTGCGTTTATGTGAAGTTTTACAAGCAAGTTCTGTTCCAACTTTTGAAATTTTTTATGAATTTTTTAAAAATTTATAGAAAAAATTTAAAGGTATTTTAGGAGTTTATGGAGCTTTGGGCTTTTATGTAATGAAAATTACTAAATCACACCCTAACTCTTAAATTTGCCGCATGGGTTAAAGCCACTGCTATAGCATCTGTAATATCTAAAGGCTTGATATCTTTGCTAAGTCCTAAAAGTCTTTTTACCATAAAAGCAACTTGTTCTTTGGTTGCTTTGGCTTTTCCTGTGACGGCTTTTTTCACTTGTAAGGGAGTGTATTCTGCAAAGTCTCCATGAATTTGAAGAATTTTTAAAGATAGAGCTCCGCGAAATTGTGCGAGTTTTAAAACAGTTTTTGGATTGTAAGCAAAAAAGATATCTTCTATAGCCACCTCATCAAAAGAATGATTTTTAAAAATCAAATCCAAACCCTCGCAAAGCTCTGTGATTTGATACTGTAAAGTACTTGGCTTTATCTTTATAAATCCTGCTTCTATGAGAATATTTTTTCCTTTGCTGGCTTCTATGATAGCATAACCGCAATTTTTTGAACCTGGATCTATACCTAAAATTTTCAAATTCATACCTTTTGAAAATAAAATACAAAAGCGGATTTTAACCTTTTTTTATGAAATTTAAGATAAAATTTATACATTATGCAAAATTTAAAGAGAGATTATGAATCCAAGCCAAATACTTGAAAATTTAAAAAAAGAATTAAGCGAAAACGAATACGAAAACTATCTATCAAATTTAAAATTCAACGAAAAGCAAAGCAAAGCAGATCTTTTGGTTTTTAATGCTCCAAATGAACTCATGGCTAAATTCATACAAACAAAGTACGGCAAAAAAATCGCACATTTTTATGAAGTGCAAAGCGGAAATAAAGCCATCATAAACATACAAGCACAAAGTACTAAACAAAGCAACAAAAACACAAAAATCGACATAGCTCATATAAAGGCACAAAGCACGATTTTAAATCCTTCTTTTACTTTTGAAAGTTTTGTTGTGGGGGATTCTAACAAATACGCTTATGGAGCATGTAAAGCTATAATACATAAAGACAAACTTGGAAAACTTTATAATCCAATCTTTGTTTATGGGCCTACAGGACTTGGAAAAACACATTTACTTCAAGCGGTTGGAAATGCAAGTTTAGAAATGGGAAAAAAAGTCATTTACGCTACAAGTGAAAATTTTATAAATGATTTTACTTCAAATTTAAAAAATGGCTCTTTAGATAAATTTCATGAAAAGTATAGAAACTGCGATGTTTTGCTTATAGATGATGTGCAGTTTTTAGGAAAAACCGATAAAATTCAAGAAGAATTTTTCTTTATATTTAATGAAATCAAAAATAACGATGGACAAATCATCATGACTTCAGACAATCCACCCAACATGCTAAAAGGTATAACCGAACGCTTAAAAAGTCGTTTTGCACATGGGATCATAGCTGATATAACTCCACCTCAACTAGATACAAAAATAGCCATCATAAGAAAAAAATGTGAATTTAACGATATCAATCTTTCTAATGATATCATAAACTATATCGCCACTTCTTTAGGGGATAATATAAGAGAAATCGAAGGCATCATCATAAGTTTAAATGCTTATGCAACCATACTAGGACAAGAAATCACACTCGAACTTGCCAAAAGTGTGATGAAAGATCATATCAAAGAAAAGAAAGAAAATATCACCATAGATGACATTTTATCTTTGGTATGTAAAGAATTTAACATCAAACCAAGTGATGTGAAATCCAATAAAAAAACTCAAAATATAGTCACAGCAAGACGCATTGTGATTTACCTAGCTAGGACACTTACGGCTTTGACTATGCCACAACTTGCGAATTATTTTGAAATGAAAGATCATACGGCTATTTCACATAATGTTAAAAAAATCACAGAAATGATAGAAAATGATGCTTCTTTAAAAGCAAAAATCGAAGAACTTAAAAACAAAATTCTTGTTAAAAGTCAAAGTTAAGTGAAAGGATGTGAAAAATAAATTCTAGAATGTGAAAAAAAGAAATTAAGCAAAGTATGATAAAATACAAATTTGATTATTTTGCTTTGAAGAATTTCACAATTTCAACAAGCTTATTATTACAACGAATTTAAAATTAAAATAAACCAAGGAGAAAAAATGAAGTTCAGTATCAATAAAAATACTTTAGAATCTGCAGTGATTTTATGTAATGCTTATGTAGAAAAAAAAGATTCAAGCACCATTACTTCTCATCTTTTTTTTCATGTTGATGAAGATAAACTTCTTATTAGAGCTAGTGATTATGAAATAGGTATCAACTATAAGATAAAAAAAATCCGCGTAGAATCAAGTGGTTTTGCTACTGCAAATGCAAAAAGTATTACAGATGTTATTAAAAGCTTAAATAATGAAGAAGTTGTTTTAGAAACTATTGATAATTTCTTATTTATAAGACAAAAAAGCACAAAATATAAACTTCCTATGTTTAATCACGAAGATTTTCCAAATTTTCCAAATACAGAAGGAAAAAACCAATTTGACATTGACTCAAGTGACTTAAGTCGTTCTCTTAAAAAGATATTACCAAGTATTGATACAAACAATCCAAAATACTCCTTAAACGGTGCATTTTTAGATATAAAAACAGATAAAATTAACTTCGTAGGAACCGATACAAAACGCCTTGCAATCTATACTTTAGAAAAAGCAAATAATCAAGAATTTAGTTTTAGTATCCCTAAAAAAGCTATCATGGAAATGCAAAAACTTTTCTATGAAAAAATAGAAATCTTTTATGATCAAAATATGCTTATCGCTAAAAATGAAAACTTTGAATTCTTTACAAAACTTATTAACGATAAATTTCCAGATTATGAAAAAGTTATACCAAAAACTTTCAAACAAGAACTCAGCTTTTCAACTGAAGATTTTATAGATAGTCTTAAAAAAATCAGCGTTGTAACTGAAAAAATGAAACTTCATTTTAACAAAGATAAAATCATCTTTGAAGGTATAAGTTTAGACAATATGGAAGCAAAAACAGAGCTTGAAATTCAAACAGGAGTGAGTGAAGAATTTAATCTTACTATAAAAATCAAATATTTACTTGATTTCTTAACTTCTATAGAAGAAGAAAAATTCACTTTAAGTGTAAATGAACCTAATTCAGCATTTATAGTCAAATCCCAAGGACTATCAATGATTATCATGCCTATGGTTTTATAATAAGAACAAGTAAAAGATAAAGGAAAAATATGCAAGAAAATTACGGTGCGAGTAATATTAAAGTCCTAAAAGGCCTAGAAGCTGTTAGAAAACGCCCAGGTATGTATATAGGAGATACAAACATAAGCGGACTTCATCATATGATTTATGAAGTTGTGGATAATTCTATCGATGAAGCTATGGCAGGACATTGTGATACTATAGATGTAGAAATCACTACTGAAGGAAGCTGTATAGTTAGTGATAATGGTCGTGGTATTCCTGTTGATATGCACCCAACTGAAAATATGCCAACTTTAACCGTTGTTTTAACTGTCCTTCATGCAGGGGGAAAATTCGATAAAGATACTTATAAAGTTTCAGGTGGTTTGCACGGTGTTGGGGTTTCGGTTGTAAATGCACTCTCTAAAAAACTTGTAGCTACAGTTGAAAGAAATGGAGAAATTTATCGTCAAGAATTTTCAGAAGGTAAAGTTATCAGTGAATTTGGTGTGATAGGAAAAAGTAAAAAGACAGGAACAACTATAGAATTTTGGCCTGATGATCAAATTTTTGAAGTGACTGAATTTGATTATGAAATTTTGGCTAAAAGATTTCGTGAACTTGCATACTTAAATCCAAAAATCACTATAAATTTTAAAGATAACCGCGTAGGCAAACATGAAAGTTTTCACTTTGAAGGTGGAATTTCTCAGTTTGTTACAGACTTAAATAAAAAAGAAGCTTTAACTAAAGCAATTTTCTTTAGCGTAGATGAAGAAGATGTGAATGTTGAAGTAGCTTTGCTTTACAATGATACTTATAGCGAAAATTTACTCTCTTTTGTAAATAATATCAAAACTCCAGATGGTGGAACACACGAAGCTGGTTTTAGAATGGGCTTAACTCGTGTGATAAGTAACTACATAGAAGCAAATGCAAGTGCTAGAGAAAAGGATAATAAAATCACGGGTGAAGATGTGCGTGAAGGTTTAATCGCTGTTGTGAGTGTAAAGGTGCCTGAACCACAATTTGAAGGACAAACCAAAGGAAAACTTGGTTCAACTTATGTGCGTCCTATAGTTTCAAAAGCAAGTTTTGAGTATTTGACTAAATATTTTGAAGAAAATCCTATCGAAGCAAAAGCTATTATGAATAAAGCTTTAATGGCTGCTCGTGGTAGAGAAGCAGCGAAAAAAGCCAGAGAATTAACGCGTAAAAAAGAAAGTTTAAGCGTAGGAACTTTACCAGGGAAATTAGCTGATTGTCAAAGTAAAGATCCAAGTGAAAGTGAAATTTATCTTGTGGAAGGGGATTCTGCAGGAGGTTCTGCAAAACAAGGTAGAGAAAGATCTTTCCAAGCTATATTGCCTTTGCGTGGTAAAATTTTAAATGTTGAAAAAGCAAGACTGGATAAAATTTTAAAATCTGAGCAAATTCAAAATATGATTACCGCTTTTGGCTGTGGTATAGGTGAAGATTTTGATCTTTCAAAACTAAGATATCATAAAATCATCATCATGACAGATGCAGATGTTGATGGATCGCATATACAAACCTTGCTTTTAACTTTCTTCTTCCGTTTTATGAATGAACTTGTGACAAATGGACATATTTATTTAGCACAACCACCTTTATATCTTTATAAAAAAGCTAAAAAGCAAATTTATTTAAAAGATGAAAAAGCTTTGAGCGAATACCTGATAGAAACGGGAATAGAAGGTTTAAATTATGAAGGTATAGGAATGAATGATTTAAAAGATTATTTAAAAATCGTCGCAGCTTATCGTGCGATTTTAAAAGATCTTGAAAAGCGTTTTAATGTGATTTCTGTGATACGCTATATGATAGAAAATTCAAATTTAGTTAAAGCAAATAATGAAGAATTATTTAGTGTAATTAAACAATTTTTAGAAACACAAGGACACAATATCTTAAATCATTATATCAATGAAAATGAAATTCGAGCTTTCGTTCAAACTCAAAATGGCTTAGAAGAACTTGTGATCAATGAAGAACTTTTCACTCATCCACTATATGAAGAAGCAAGTTATATTTTTGATAAGATTAAAGATAGAGGCTTGGAATTTGATAAAGATATTTTAGAAGTTCTTGAAGATGTTGAAACCAATGCTAAAAAAGGTGCTACTATACAACGCTATAAAGGTTTAGGAGAAATGAATCCTGAGCAACTTTGGGAAACCACAATGGATCCAAGCGTAAGAAGACTTTTAAAAATTACTATTGAAGATGCACAAAGTGCAAACGATACCTTTAATCTCTTTATGGGCGATGAGGTTGAACCAAGACGCGATTATATTCAAGCACATGCTAAAGATGTAAAACATTTGGATGTGTAAATTTATCATTGAAGAAATGATTTCTTCAATGAGTTTTGCTTTGTAAGAATATAGCTAGAGGAATTCTTCTTCTTGTATCGTATTTTTCTCCATAATATTTTTCAAGATAATTTAAAATTTTTTCTTCATCTTCAGGTTCTATTTCCCAAAGTCCTTCACTATCTTGCATCCATCTTATAGCTGCTAACCAAGCTTTTCTACTTGCGTGCATATTGGTAATGAGATTGGATCCATGACAAGCTAAACAATTTGCTTCCACTAAAGGTGAATCAGGATCGATAATCAATCCTGTATCAGGGTTAATTTCAAGATTTTGAGCCCAACTTGCACTTAAAAACAATGCTAAGATCAATATAATTTTTTTCACCATTCTTAAACTCCATAAACATTAACTCTATGGCATGCATTATTGATATATCCTCCTGGATTCCACTGTGCTAAAACCATAGGTTGACTGTTACCTTGACTATCGATAGCTCTTGCCCAAATTTCATAATATCCTTTTGTTGGTATTGATATTTGAGCACTCCATTTTTGCCATGCTAATCTATTTAATGGTTTTTCTACCTTTGCTTTAGTCCATGTTACGCCATAATCATTGCTTACATAAACTTCACTAACTTCAAGTTCTCCAGCCCAAGCTTTACCTCTAACTTCAAATTTTTTATTTGCTTTTATTTCAGAACCATTTTTGATATTAGTAATTACAGATCTTATAGGCATTGATTCTATGATTTTCATCTCGCCTTTATAGTTAAAATCTCCTGGTTTTACCGGATTTACAGGAACTTTATAAGAACCTTCCATTTTTTCACCATCATGAATTTTATTTCTTACTGAAATTTTATAAAGCCATTTACCGCTTGTACTTGCAGGGTAACCACCACAAACAAGTCTAAGTGGATAGCCATTGACTAAAGGAATATCTTTGCCTTCATAAGCCCAAGCTATTAGAGTTTCATCTTGTAAAGCTTTAGAAATAGGAACTCCTCTACTAATAGGTGAAGTTTCTTCACCATTTAATTTTGTATCTATGCCATAATATCCGATATAAACCGCATCATTTTTGATGCCACAATCTTTTAAAATATCTTTTAAACGCACTCCTGTCCATCTACCACAAGCTACTGCACCATAACCCCATTGAGTTCCTTTTGTGCTAGGTATAACTTCAGATCTACCATTTCCACCGCATTCAACTGTTAAGGCATAAGTATAGGTTTTAAATTTCTTTTTTAAATCTTCTATGGTGTAAGATTTTTTATTGATAATACTTTCTCCATCGATTTCTAAAGTCCAACCTTTATGAAGTCTTTCTTTTATCGTTTCTAGGCTTGGTGGTAAGCCATTATTTCTAACAAAGAAATTTTCAGATTTTGTAAAATCAGAATCAAGAGCATAAATTTCAGTTTCTGCTGTTAATGGTTTTTCACCATGATAGATAAGATCTTTTTTACCTTCTATTTTAAAATCAGGTAATTCTTTTGCCAAAGCCTTACTTCCTAAAAAATTCTCAAAAGAAAAATTTGACAATACACTAATGCCAAATAAACCAAGTCCTATATTTTTTAGAAAGTCTCTACGATTTTCTTTTTGATCGTTCTGTTTCATTGAAATATCCTTAAATATTTATATAATCTTTTATTTTATTATAAATTTTAAAAATTTAAATAATTAATTATATTAATTATTTAAATTAAAAAAATTAATTATTTTTATAATTTTACATATTAAATAAAATCATCATATGTTCGAGTTTTATTACATTTTAACTAAGTTTTTTCTACAATTAAATTTTTAAAATTATTTAAGGAATGATTTTGACTTTACTTACTAATCCTATCATTATCAGTGTTGTTTTGATGACTTTACTTTGTTTGTTTCGTTTTAATGTGCTTTTGAGTCTTTTGATTTCAGCTCTTGTTGCAGGTGTATTTTCTCATCTTGAACTCGTAGATACTATGAATATACTTATAAGCGGAATGAAGGAAAATTTAAAAACAGCTCTTAGCTATATACTCTTAGGGGCCATTGCCGCAGCGATTTCAAAGACAAATTTAACTGCATATTTGATTAAGATAGTAAGCCATTTTATATCTCATAAAAAATATTTATTGCTTTTGTCTATAGCTTTGATTTCTTGTTTTTCTCAAAATTTAATTCCTATTCATGTGGCTTTTATACCTTTGTTAATTCCACCTCTTTTAAGTCTTTTTAATAAACTTAAAATTGATCGTAGAGCGGTTGCTTGTGCTTTAACTTTTGGACTTACTACGCCTTATATGGTTTTGCCAGTAGGCTTTGGACTTACTTTTCAAGATCTTTTAAAAGATAATTTAAATGCAAATAATGTAAGTGTATCTTTAAATGATGTTACAAATACTATGTATTTTGCTGCTATTTGTATGATAACAGGACTTTTTCTAGCGCTTTTTGTGTTTTATCGTAAGCCAAGAGAGTATCAAGAAGTAGAAATTGCTAAAGTAAATTTAGAAAATCTTGAAATGACTCGTAAGGAATGGGGCGTTTTAGCTGGGCTTGTTTTAACTTTAATTTTGCAAATTTTGACTATGAATTTACCTTTATCAGGGCTTTTGGGTTTTGTTTTAATGGTTATTTTGGGTGGAGTTGAATTTTCAAAAGTCAATGAAGTTTTTGATGATGGGCTTAAAATGATGGGTTTTATAGCTTTTGTTATCCTTGTTGCTGCAGGATATGGAGAAGTTTTAAAAGAAAGTGGATCAGTAGTAGAGCTTGTAAATTCAGTCGTTCCTTGGATGGAACAAAGTAAATTTTTAGCAGTATTTTTTATGCTTTTAATAGGACTTATCATCACTATGGGTATAGGTACTTCTTTTGGAACTATACCTATCATAGCTACGCTTTTTTGTCCTATTTGTTTGGAACTTGGTTTTAGTACAGCACTTATTATATTTATCTTAGGAGTAGCAGGAGCTTTAGGAGATGCAGGAAGTCCAGCTAGTGAAACAACCATGGGAACTACTGTAGGATTAAATGCTGATAAACAACACGATCACATTAAAGATACTTGCATACCAACTTTTATTTTTTATAATGGCTCATTATTGATTTTAGGTAGTATTATCGCCATGTTTTTATAATTTTTACAAATCTATCAAAATATTTTTTAATTTATTTATTTTTAAGATAAAAATTATATTGATTTTAAAAAAATATATGCTATAATCCTTTATAAAGCTAACAAAATTTAAATCAGTCTTATAAGGAGAGCAGAATGGATTTAGAAAATATCCTAGAAAGTAATCAAAGCATAGGTTTATATCATCCAAAGAACGAACATGATGCCTGCGGTATCGCTGCAATTGCTAATATACGCGGTATTGCCTCTTATAAGGTTATTTGTGATGCTTTAGAAATTTTGATGAATCTTGAGCACCGAGGTGGTGCAGGAGCTGAAGAAAATTCAGGTGATGGGGCGGGGATTTTGATCCAAATTCCACATGATTTTTTTAAAACTCAAGAATTGGGTTTTGAACTTCCTAAAAAGGGTAATTATGCTGTAGCACAGATGTTTTTATCACCCAATACTGATGCAAAAGAAGAAGCAAAAGAAATATTTTTACAAGGTTTAAAGGATAAAAAACTTGAATTTTTAGGTTTTAGAGAAGTGCCTTTTAATCCTAGTGATATAGGTGCAAGTGCTTTAAAAGCTATGCCTTATTTTTTACAAGCCTTTGTGAAAAAACCAAGTAAAATAAGTGCAGGACTTGAGTTTGAAAGAGTGCTTTATAGTACGCGTCGCCTTATAGAAAAAAGAGCTATTAATGTGCCAAAATTTTATTTTTCAAGTTTTTCTTCACGTACCATAGTTTATAAAGGAATGCTTCTTTCAACTCAATTGAGCGATTTTTATCTTGATTTTAAAGATGTCAATATGAAATCAGCCATCGCTTTGGTGCATTCTCGCTTTTCGACTAACACCTTTCCAAGTTGGGAAAGAGCACATCCAAACCGCTATATGGTGCATAATGGAGAGATTAATACCATACGCGGAAATGTTGATAGTATAAGAGCTAGAGAAGGTTTGATGCAAAGTGAGTATTTTGAAAATTTAGATGAAATTTTTCCCATCATAGCTAAGCCTAGCAGTGATTCTGCAATGTTTGATAATACTTTAGAATTTTTAGCTCTAAATGGTCGCACTTTAGAAGAAGCTTTTATGATGATGGTGCCAGAACCTTGGCATAAAAATGAAAATATGGAAAGCAAAAAGCGTGCTTTTTATGAGTATCATTCTTTATTGATGGAGCCTTGGGATGGACCTGCTGCTATAGTTTTTACTGATGGAGTGATTATGGGGGCGAGTTTGGATAGAAATGGTTTTCGTCCTTCAAGGTATTATCTTACAAAAGATGATATGCTCATACTTTCAAGTGAAACAGGGGCTTTAAAACTTGATGAAAAAAATATCAAAGCTAAAAAACGCTTAGAACCTGGAAAACTTTTACTCGTTGATACAGCAAGAGGTAGGGTTATAGCTGATAATGAAATCAAAGAGCATTATGCTAATGCTAAGCCTTATAAAAAATGGCTTAAAAATTTAGTTGAACTTGAAAAACAAAAAAGCGGAGTTTATAAACATCAGTTTTTAAAAGAAGATGAGGTTTTAAAACTTCAAAAAGCTTTTGGTTGGAGTTATGATGAGCTTAAAATGAGTGTGGCTGCTATGGCTCAAAATGGTAAAGAAGCTATAGCAGCTATGGGTGTAGATACTCCTTTGGCTATACTTTCTAAAACTTATCAACCTTTGTATAATTATTTTAAACAACTTTTTGCACAAGTAACTAATCCTCCCCTTGATGCCATAAGAGAAGAGATCGTTACTTCTACAAGGATTTATCTAGGAAGCGAAGGCAATTTATTAAAACCCGATGAAAACAATGCAAAACGTGTAAAAATAGCCTTGCCTGTGATAAGTAATGAAGAACTTTTTGAAGTTAAGGCTTTAAATAAATTTCAAGTTAAAGAATTTTCTATACTTTATGATTATTCTAAAAAAACTTTAGAAAAGGCTTTAGATGAACTTTGTGTTAAGATAGAAGATGAGGTTAAAAAAGGTGTTTCTATTATCATTTTAAGCGATAAAGGAGTGGATGAAAAAAACGCTTATATCCCCGCTTTGCTTGCTGTTTCTGGAGTGCATAATCATCTAGTAAGAAAAAATTTAAGAACACACACAAGTCTTATCATCGAAAGTGGTGAACCTAGAGAAATTCATCATTTTGCATGTCTTTTAGGCTATGGTGCGACTGTTATTAATCCTTATTTGGTTTATGAGAGCATACAAAAACTCATTGCCAATAAAGATTTAAATTTAAGTTATGAAAAGGCGGTAGAAAATTTCATCAAGGCAAGTTCAAGTGGCATAGTCAAAATTGCTTCTAAAATGGGAGTTTCTACCTTGCAAAGTTATAATGGCTCTGCACTTTTTGAATGTCTGGGCTTAAGCTCTAAGGTGATTGATAAATACTTCACTTCTACAACTTCACGCATTGAAGGTATGGATTTAGAAGATTTTGAAAAAGAGCTCATTGCTTTACACAAATATGCTTTTAACGATACACATAAGGCTTTAGATTCTAAAGGAATTCATGGTTTTAGAAGTGCTAAAGAAGAACATTTAATCGATCCGCTTGTGATTTTTAATCTTCAGCAAGCCTGCCGCAACAAAGACTATAAAAGCTTTAAAAAATACTCGGCTTTAGTAGATGAAAAACAAGTTAATTTGCGTTCTTTGATGGAATTTGATTTTAGTGAAGCTATCAGTATAGATAAGGTTGAAAGCGTAGAAAGTATAGTTAAACGCTTTAGAACAGGAGCGATGAGTTATGGTTCTATTTCTAAAGAAGCACACGAGTGTTTAGCACAGGCTATGAATAAAATAGGTGCTAAATCAAATTCAGGTGAAGGTGGCGAGGATGAAGAACGCTATGAAATCAAAGAGGGTGTGGATAAAAACTCAGCCATTAAGCAAGTAGCAAGTGGGCGTTTTGGCGTGGATTTAAACTACTTAAGTCATGCAAAAGAAATTCAAATCAAAGTCGCTCAAGGCGCAAAACCAGGTGAAGGCGGACAATTAATGGGCTTTAAAGTCTATCCTTGGATAGCTAAGGCTAGACATTCTACTGCAGGTGTGACGCTTATTTCCCCACCTCCTCATCATGATATTTATTCTATAGAAGATTTAGCTCAACTTATTTATGACCTAAAAAATGCTAACAAAGACGCTAAAATTTCAGTAAAACTTGTAAGCGAAAATGGCATAGGAACGGTTGCTGCAGGTGTGGCTAAGGCAGGAGCGAATTTAATCCTTGTTTCAGGTTATGATGGAGGTACAGGTGCAAGTCCTAGAACTTCTATACCGCATGCAGGAATTCCTTGGGAGTTAGGTTTGGCTGAAACACATCAAACTTTGATTTTAAATAAGCTTAGAGATAGGGTAAGATTAGAAACTGATGGAAAGCTTATGAATGGGCGTGATTTAGCCATAGCGGCACTTTTAGGAGCTGAAGAATTTGGTTTTGCAACCGCGCCTTTGATTGTTTTAGGTTGTACGATGATGAGAGTTTGTCATCTAAATACCTGTCCTTTTGGTATAGCTACTCAAGATATAGAACTTAGAGATCGTTTCAAAGGCAAAGTGGATGATGTGATTAATTTCATGTATTTTATAGCCGAGGAACTTAGAGAATACATGGCAAGGCTTGGTTTTGAACGCCTAGATGATATGATAGGTCGTGTGGATAAACTCCGCCAAAAAAGTGTGCAAGGTAAAGCAGGAAAGCTAAATTTAGATAAAATTTTAAAATCCTTGCCTACTTATAATAGAACTGCTGTGCATTTTAAAGATTATAAAGACAATAAACTTGAAAAAACGATTGATTATAGAATTTTACTACCACTTTGTAAAAATGCTGTGGAGAAAAAAGAGCCTATCAAACTTTCTTTAGAAGTAGGAAATCAAAGTCGTACTTTTGCAACTATGCTTTCAAGTGAAATTTTAAAAACTTATGGAAAAGATGCTTTAGATGAAGATAGTATCCATATCAAAGCTATAGGCAATGCAGGCAATAGCTTTGGAGCGTTTTTGTTAAAGGGCATTAAACTTGAGATTATAGGCGATAGCAATGATTATTTAGGCAAGGGTTTAAGTGGTGGTAAAATCATAGCAAAAATTTCAAATGAAGCTACTTTTTCGCCTGAAGAAAATATCATCGCAGGAAATGCTTGTTTATATGGAGCTACAAAAGGTGAAGTGTATTTAGATGGTATAGCAGGGGAAAGATTTTGTGTAAGAAATTCAGGAGCTTTAGCTGTGGTTTTAGGAACAGGCGTGCATGGTTGTGAATATATGACAGGTGGGCAAGTTGTAGTTCTTGGAGATGTGGGTGCGAATTTCGCTGCTGGTATGAGTGGGGGCGTTGTTTATATTTTTGGAAGACACAATGAAGCTCATGTAAATACCGAGCTTGTGGATATTAAAGATCTTAATGCTAAGGATGAAAAAGAATTAAAAGCTGTGATAGAAAAACATATCGCTTATACAGATTCTAAAAAGGCTAAAGATATTTTAGAAAAATTCGATAAAAAAGACTTTTTTAAAGTCATGCCAAGAGATTATGAAAAGATGTTAAAAATGCTTGATCTTTGTAAAAATGAAAAAGATCCAAATTTAGCAGCATTTTTGAAAATCACGCAAAAATAAGGAGTAAAAATGGGAAATGCAAGAGGTTTTTTAGACTTTAAAAGAATGGATTTTAAAAAAATTGCTCCTAAAGAAAGGATTTTAAATTACAAAGAATTTACTATACCTTTGGATAAAAAAGAACAAGAAATTCAGGGCGGACGATGTATGGATTGTGGTGTGGCCTTTTGTCATACGGGCGTGATGAGCGAAGGAAAAGATATAGGCTGTCCTTTAAACAATCTCATTCCTGAATGGAACGATCTTATTTATCATTCTTTATGGAAAGAAGCTTATGAAAGACTTGAACTTACTAATCCTTTTCCTGAATTTACCGGTCGTGTTTGCCCTGCTCCTTGTGAAGATTCTTGTGTGTGTGCGATAAATGGTGTAAGCGTGAGCATCAAAAATAATGAATTATCCATTATAGAAAATGCTTTTAAGGAAAATTTAGTAAGAGTAAATAAACCTAAGCAATACAATGGCAAAAAAATCGCTATCATAGGAAGTGGACCCGCTGGACTTGCTTGTGCTAATACTTTAAATTCACTAGGTTATAAAGTAAGTGTTTTTGAAAGAAGCGATAAAATAGGCGGACTTTTGATGTATGGCATCCCTGATATGAAGCTTGATAAAAGTATAGTTCAAAGACGGGTGGATTTGCTTAAAAAAAGCGGGATTGAATTTAAAGTGAATGAAAATATAGACAGCAAAGATAAGGTTTCAAAACTTCTAAAAGAATTTGATGCTTTGGTGCTTTGTACAGGAGCAAGTAAGCCTATAGATCTTGATATAGAAGGTAGAAAGCTAAAAGGGGTTGAATTTGCCCTTGATTTTTTAACGCAAAATACCAAAACTTTGTTAAAAACAGGCAAGGGTGCAGATACGGCCAAAGGTAAAAATGTCTTGGTTATAGGAAGTGGGGATACAAGTGTGGATTGTATCGCTGTAGCGACAAGACAAGGGGCTAAATCTATAGTGCGTTTTGAAAGAAGTCCAAAAAGACCTTTGCAAAGAAGCCAAAACAATCCTTGGCCTTTAAAAGCTGACATTTTTACTACTGATTATGGTTTAGAAGAAGCCATTGCTGTATATGGCAAAGATCCTAGGGAATATCAAAAAATGACAAAGAAATTTTTAGGAAAAACTCATGTAGAAGGCGTTGAAGCAAATGATTTAAAACGCGAGTTTAAAGAAGGCAAAGCTATAAATGTCGAATTTTCAAATTCTAAAAAAACTTATAAAGCGGATTTAGTGCTTTTAGCTATGGGTTTTAGCGGGTGCGAAGAAGCTATCTCTAAAAATTTTGGAGTGAAATTAGATGAGAAAAACAACATAAGCACAGAAAATTTCCAAACCACTCATAAAAAAATCTTTGCTTGTGGAGATGCTAGAAAAGGACAATCTTTAGTTGTTTGGGCTATAAAAGATGGTATAGAATGTGCTTTGAGTTTGCATCAAAATTTAGCAAAATAATCATAAAAGTTTAAAACTTTTTCGGTGGAGTTTGCAAATTCCAAATTTAGCTATAAGTTCTTTATGAGCTTTTGTGCCATAGGCTTTGTTTTTTTCAAATTCATAACAAGGAAAGTCTTTAGCTAAGAAATTCATCACCCTATCTTTACTAACTTTTGCAAGTATGCTAGCTGCACTTACTTGCAAAATGCTAGTATCGGCTTTGATTTGTGTTTTTATCCCATTTATACCTAGGTTGGTCTTTCCATCATATAAGAAGTTATTTTCTGTTTTAAAATGCTTTTTTATAAGCTTTAAGCCTGTTTTTAAACAAGTGCTTAAGCCTAGTGCGTCGATTTGCTCTGAAGAAAAAGCAAGTATGAGATAGTTTGAATTTTTGATGATGATTTCATAAAGTTCTTCGCGTTTTTTTTCGCTTAGTTTTTTAGAATCACACAACCCATGAAGTTTTTTGTTCAGTTTGCAAGCTGCCATCATCATAGGACCTGCCAAAGCACCGCGTCCTGCTTCATCAATACCAATTAAATTTATGTCAAATTCGTTTAAAAGTTCTTTTGTGTCAAATAAAGTTTTCAAATTTTTCTAAAAAGAAGGGCAAAAATGCCCTTTTATTCTACTATGATATCATTTTTGATTTTTTCAAAAAGCTTATCACCTATGCCTTTAACTTTTTTAAGATCATCAATACTTGTAAAATTTGCTTCTTTGCGGTATTCTAAAATTGCTTTAGCCTTAGCTTCGCCAATACCATTTAAACTTTTTAATTCTTTTAGCGTTGCAGTGTTGATATTTACAGCACCAAAGAGAAAAGCCGTTAAAGCAAAAAATAAAAATAGTAATTTTTTCATTTTATTATCCTTTTATTAAAAAATAATTGTAATATTATCTTAAAAAGGATAAGAATTTCTTAACTTAACCCAAAAATTCGCGTTTAAAATACTCTTTTGGTGCTTTACATAAAGGACAGGCTGCTGGAGCTTTTTTACCACGATGTATATGTCCGCATACTTCACAAACCCATAATTCTTCTACTTCGCTATTAAAAAATTCTTCTTCTTCAAGCATTTTTTTAAGCGCTAGATATTCTCTTTCGTGTTCGATTTCTACTTTGCCAATAGCTGTAAATAATCTCGCTATAGCCTTTTTGCCTTCATCTTCAGCAATTTTTGCAAAATTTGGATACATAGTTGTGTGCTCATAGTTTTCACCTTCTGCAGCACTTACTAGATTTTTTGTAGTTACCTCTAAAGGTTTGCCATCAACGATTTCATGATAAGCTTTAAATTCTGCTCTTGCATGCCATTTTTCATTTTCAGCTGCTTCTCTAAAATGTCTAGCAACCGCGTGCCAACCTTCTTCTTCAGCTACATCAGCAAACAAATCGTATTTGTTTCTTGCCATAGATTCGCCTGCAAAAGCTTTCATCAAATTTACTGCAGTTAAATCTGTAGTGATACATTTCATTTCTTCACCACAACAACTAAGTTTACCACCGCCTACATTTTGAACTTCTACTTCATTGCCACATTTTTGGCATTTATAGGTTTCATATTGTCTCATTTTGACTCCTTTTTGATTATCAAAAAGCATTGTATTATAAAAAAATATTTTTGTCAATTAATAATTTTTATCATTTATGAAAATGTATATCAAAATAAATTTCACAAAAATTAAGCTTTGCTAAATATAATTTTAAAAAATTATTATCAGGAGTTACAATGAGAAGCGATGCGATAAAAAAAGGACATTTAAAAGCACCTAATCGTTCTTTACTTCGTGCTTGTGGTTTGAAAGATGAAGATTTTGACAAACCTTTTATAGGTGTAGCAAATAGCTATATAGACATAATCCCAGGGCATTATTTTTTAAATGATTATGCTAAAATCATTAAAGATGAGATACGCAAAAATGGTTGTGTGCCTTTTGAGTTTAATACCATAGGTGTAGATGATGGTATAGCTATGGGGCATGAAGGTATGCTTTATTCTTTACCAAGTCGTGAAATTATCGCAAATTCCATTGAAACAGTGATGAATGCTCATCAACTTGATGCTTTAATCTGTATCCCAAACTGCGATAAAATCACTCCTGGTATGTTAATGGGAGCTTTAAGGGTTAATGTTCCAACCATTTTTGTAAGTGGTGGGCCTATGGCTTCAGGAGTAACCAAAAAAGGAGAAAAGATCAGTCTTAGCTCTGTTTTTGAAGCTGTAGGGGCTTATGAAGCCAAAAAAATTAGCGAAGAAGAATTTAAAGACATAGAATGTTCAGCCTGTCCAAGTGGTGGATCTTGCTCGGGAATGTTTACGGCAAATTCCATGAATACCTTATGCGAAGCTATGGGTATAGCACTAGAAGGTAATGGAACCATTTTAGCTTTAAGCAAAGAAAGAGAAGAGCTTTTAAGAAAAGCAGCGCGTCGTATTTGTGAAATCGCCTTAGATGAGCGTTTTAAAATTCGCAATATCATCACTCAAAAAGCCGTGCGTAATGCTATGGTAGTAGATATGGCAATGGGTGGAAGTAGCAATACTGTTTTACACATGCTTGCCATTTCACGTGAAGCAGGGGTAGCACTAGATATTAAAGATTTAAATTTCATCTCAAGCAAAGTTGCACACATAGCAAAAATAGCCCCATCGCTAAATAGTGTTTATATGGATGATATCCACAAAGCAGGAGGTGTGAGTGCAGTTATGGCTGAAATTTCAAGCAGACAAGGACATATTTTAGAACTTGATGCACTGACTATCACAGGAGAAAGTCTCAAAGAACGCTTAAAAAATGCCAAAATCAAAGATGAAAATATCATTCGTAGAGTAGATAATGCTTACTCAAAAGTAGGTGGACTTGCTATTTTGTTTGGAAATTTAGCTGAGCAAGGTTGTGTTATAAAAACCGCAGGAATAGTTGGAAAAAGAAAATTTAAAGGCAAAGCTGTTTGTTTTAACTCTCAAGATGAAGCTATAAAAGGCATTATCAAAGGCAAGGTGCAAAAAGGAAATGTTTGTGTGATACGCTATGAAGGTCCAAAAGGTGGCCCTGGTATGCAAGAAATGTTAAGTCCTACTTCACTTTTAATGGGTATGGGTTTGGGCGCTGATGTAGCTTTAATCACCGATGGTCGTTTTAGCGGGGCTACAAGGGGTTTAAGCGTGGGTCATATTTCCCCTGAAGCAGCTGAAGGTGGTCTTATAGGACTTTTAAAAGATGGAGATGAAATAGAAATTGATGTAGATGCTTATACCATCCATGCAAATTTAAGCGAAGAAGAAATCGCTAAACGCAAAAAAGAATTTGTATTACCTCAAAAAGAAGTGCCTTCAAGATGGCTTAGAATGTATCAAAAACTTGTTAGCAATGCTAGTAAAGGTGCGGTTTTGGATATGGAATGAAAGGAAACCTTTCATTCTTCTATTTCTTTAGTTATACGATTTCTTATATCTCTACGAACTATTTCCATGCCCCACAGCCAAACAATATGTCCAAAAATTTCAGACAGGTGTTCATCAAAAGGAATTTCAGAAAGTGGTGGAACTTCTGCAATTAAAGGCATTACAATAACATGGGCAAAAAGATAAACAAAAAATCCAAAAACTGCACCTTGCCACATAGTAATACGGTGCCATTTTTCCGCTATCATACAATAAGCCACTCCAAAAACAATAGAAAAACCAACATGCACTATAAAAATTGACAAAGGCATTTGCATACCTGAAAACATATAAGTCCAATCAGTAGGTAAGCCTAGTTGTTCTAGAAAAATTTTAGGTGGAGTAACACGTTCTAAAGCATCTGCTGGCCAAAAAACATTGGGATTTCTTGGAGGAAAAGGTACTTCCCAACCCCATTTAACAATAGCTCCGAAAATACCCGCTAATATACCTATAAAAAAGGCTAAAGTATAGCGCTTTTGAAAGTATTTTTTCATAATAACTCCTTTATATTTTATACAAAATAAAATTTGAATTTATAATATTTTTGTTTAAAATATATTGAAAATAGGAGCATAAAAATCTTATTTAAATTTTAAAATACTCTCTTAAACTTTCACAAATTTCAAAAAAATTTACCCCATCTATAGTAGGATTTTCTTTAAAAAACTCATGCATTCCTAAAAAACCACTTTCAAGTTCTTTAGACTTTACACCATAGCTTATACTAAGTCCTGCTTCTATAAAAGCAGCGATTTTATCACAGTATTTAAGCGCCTTACCATCTATAGCACCAAATTCATTTTCATTAAAAGAGCTTAAACTTCCGCTACAAAGTTCTATTTTAGCATTTTTATAAGTGCGATTTTCAAACTCATTTTTTACAAAATTTGACTCATCATTTCTACCTTCTCTAATGCCTAAAATATAAGAAAACTCAGCCCTTAAACCCTCAGGAACGAAGGGTAAAATTCTTTCATTAATAAGTTTCATTTCATAATCATTTATAATATCATGAAGCCCATCAATGCCATATTTTACAGGGCTTATAATATCACGCGTTAAAGACTCTGGCAAATCATGAAACAAAGCACAATAAAAATTATTCTCAAGTCTTTTATCACAAGATTTGATTTTTAGTGAGTAAAAATATCCTAAAATCGCCACCACAAGCATATGTCCTAAAACCGCAGTTTCTGGTATGCGTGGAGTTTGAGCCCAACGCTTTTGAAAGCGAAGTCTTCCGCTAAGATCAATAATTTTTGCAATTTTTTGATTTAAAGCGATTTTTCTAGCTCCTATAAGCTCATAGTAATCTTCTAATTCTTCTTCAACTTTATTTTTTATCTCATCAATATCATTTAAAAAAGCTGAGGTTTGATAAACTATGTTAAATTCCCATCTTGTAGCAAAATACGAAGCTGCTTTTAAGATAAGCCTTTCTTTAGCGTAAGCATTGCCGTTTAAATACGCTTCAAAACGCTTTAAAAACTCTCCTTCTTCTATATCTTCTATCATAGGTTCGATTTTGCTTAAAACCCAAGCATTAACTTCAGCTTTTTTTTGACGCACGATTTCATGATACACATCAGGGCGTATATCGGTTACTACCACACGACTTAAAAACTCAAAAATTCCCCCTTCTATAATCACCCTCATATCCACATCTTTTTCCATTTTAGCGATAAAATATGCGATGATGAATTTATGAGCTTGTTTGTCAAGCTCAACCAAATTTGCCATTCTTGGATAATCATTCCAACGACTGATAGAAGCGGCTTTAAAAATGTGTTCTATGAGTTTTATGTTTATCATGCTTTTGCCTTTTTTGCAATTTAAATTTAAAAATTTTCGTTAAAATTGCGAAATTATAGCAAATTTAAGGATAAAAATGAGTAAAAAAGCACTTTGTATCATAAGTGGCGGTATGGATAGTACTTTGTGTGCTTATCTAGCCAAAAAAGAAGGTTATGAAATCATCGCTTTGCATTTTGATTATGAACAACGCACTCAAGAGAAAGAAAGAGAATGTTTTAAGCAAATTTGCAAGGCTTTAAAAGTAGAAAAATCTTATATTTTAGATGTGAGTTTTATCAAAGATATAGGGGGTAATGCCTTAACCGATAAAAGTATAGACATTCCTAAAAATG
The DNA here is from genome assembly GCF_001762785.1 of Campylobacter sp. BCW_6463. Classification (NCBI taxonomy): domain Bacteria; kingdom Pseudomonadati; phylum Campylobacterota; class Epsilonproteobacteria; order Campylobacterales; family Campylobacteraceae; genus Campylobacter; species Campylobacter sp. BCW_6463. Next base: position 17,469 of record NZ_MJXL01000019.1, on the reverse strand, counting down.
AGCTTTGCATAAGCGATACCCCACCTATCACCTATGTGCCTTTTCGCAATGGAATTTTCTTAAGCATAGCAGGATCTTTGGCTGAAAAGGAAAATTGTGAGAGTATTTTTATAGGGGTGGTAGAAGAAGATGGCAGTGGTTATCCTGACTGTACTGATGAGTTTATACAAAAGGCACAAGAATTTATCAATGAAGGTACGAGTAAGAATTTCAAAGTTTGTATAAAAACTCCGCTTGTTAGACTGAACAAAGCTAAAATTGTAGAACTAGCCTTAAAAGAAAATGTACCTTTAGAACTTACTTGGTCTTGTTATGAGAGTGAAGATGAAGCATGTGGGGAGTGCGATAGTTGTTTGCTTCGTTTAAGAGGTTTTGAAAAAGCAGGGTTTAAAGATAAGATCAAATATAAGTCCTAGTTTTCACTAGGACTTAAAGCTTAGTTTAGAGTATAAAGCTTGTTTGCTCCATCTTGATAAGAAAGAATGTTGATTTTTCCATCTTTAAAGAAAATGCTTCTAGCATTAGTGATAGAGCTTGGGAAAGCGATAGTTTTTACTACTTCTTCCTTAACTGGATCAATTACGGCAATCACATTGTGATTTTTGCTTAGTGCATAAATTTCTCCATCTTTAAAAGTCATAGAAGTTACATAAAGATCGCCTAAAGTTTTACCTTCTTTAAGATTTGCTTTTGGAGTAAATTCTCCTGAAAGAACACGATCTTTTAAAGAAATTTTAGAGATTACAAAAGTTTTAGCGTCTTTGTTGTTTGGAACAGTTGCAAGATAAAGATAATTTCCATCTGTAGTCATGCTTGCTACATGGTTAAATTTTGCTCTTACAGTATCAAGTCTTCCACGACCTAAACCTTCGCCTTGGCCTTTAAATTTATCATTACCTTTTACAAAATCAGCGTATTGTTTAGCGATATCTTCTTCACTTGCATTAGGATTTTTTGCAAATCTTAAGAAAGATTTGTTTGAGCCCATAAGAATGAATTTATCGTTCATATAAGGTATGATGCCAATAATTGGATCGATAGTAGCTGAAAAATAAGGATCAAGCTCAAAACCTTCTTTAACGCTAAAATTATTATCTAAGAAAGCCACATCCCATTTAGAGCTTGCTACAAATTCATTGTTGATATAATCAAGAGTATTGATGGCTTTGTCAAAATTTATAGTTTGTTCATTTGTGATTTTAAGCTCATTATTGATTTTTGCAAATGGAGCATTGTTGATATCATTATCAAATTTTATGCCAAGTTTTTCACTTGCAGGTGCAAAAGCATAATCAGGAGCTTTAACATCGCGCTTTCCTAAGAAAGAAATATTTTGCCATAAACCATTCCAACCTTCTTTACTCCAAATGATGTATTTTGGATTTAAGCTAAATCTTACAGGATCGCCTTGTCCCACATAAGGAGGAATTCCTGTGCTTACAAAAGCTTGGAAAACATTTGAAGCTACTACAATCGCACTGATAACTACAGCTGCGAGAGAAAATTTCGTATATTTTCTAAATTTTTCTCCATTTAATTCTGCTTCAAAAGCATTAAATTTAGGAGCAAAAGCAAAAATCACACCTAAAAGCAATACAACAGCCCAAAATACCACTTCAGCCCAAAAATAAGTATGGATACCAAAAACTGCTAAACCAAAACCTTGATCTAAATCTCTATGAGCGTGATTGCCATAGTGAGCAAAAGATTGATAAAGGCCTACTGCTGTCATGATTAAAAGAGCAGCAAGGTATTTACCTTTCATACCATAACGAACAATGAAAAGCGCCATCACACCGATAAAGTTCATTGCTTCTCTTTGTCCCCAGCAAAGTGTGCAGGGACTATCACCCAACATATAACCAAATACAAAATTTGCAATACCTACAGGTAAGAGTATGATCAAAAAGCCTGCTAAACACATTAGTGTGTAGAAATTTTTTGTTTTATTGATTTCGTTCATTTAGCCCTCCCTTACAGATTCATTATTGTTAATAGTGCGCCTGTTTTGTGGCCAACATAGAAAAAAACCATTAAAAGCCAAGCTACCATTACTAAACCAAAAGCCAAATTTTCTTTTTCTGGTTTTTTGATAATCAGTATCAAGGCGATTAAAACTAATAAAAGTTCAAGAAACTCCATAGTATCTCCTTATGAAATAAAAACCGTTAATTTTACTTTAAAAACATAAATTAAAGATAAATTTTTTATTAAAATTTCGTGTTAATTTAAATTAACACGAAAAAAGTTACTGAAAGCTACTTAATTTTTCAGAGAGTTTAGACGCACCATTTAGAACATTTTGAGAGATATTATTGATTTCGGATGATAAATCTTTAACAGAATTTGCAAGTTCATTAACCTTGTCTATGCTTGTTCCTAGGATAAGCATTTTATCTTTTACTTCCATGCTTTTATCTTTCATGGTTTGGGTTGATTCTATAGAGCTTTCTAGTTTATGCATAGAATTTACAAGTTCTTGTTGTAAATCATTGGTTTTTAAAGAGGTTTCTTTCATAGAATCATGGATAAGATCCATCAAGGCTTTGTTGTCATTGATTTGTTGGACTATAGCATTAACAGTAGCATTTATATTTAAAAGAGATTTACTTGTTTTATCGGCAAGTTGACCTACTTCATCAGCAACAACTGCAAAACCCCGTCCATGTTCGCCCGCTCTTGCAGCTTCAATAGCTGCATTCAAGGCAAGTAGATTGGTTTGATCGGCTATATCTCTAATAGAACTCGTAATTTCTATAATATTATCTGCACTTTGAGTTAGATTATCCATATTGGCTACTATATTTTGCTCTTTTTCATTATTTTCATTTATTAAATTTACAAGTTCAGATAGAGTAAGTTCTACCTTATCCATCAGTATGTGCATATCTTGCATATTTTCTATGCTTTCTTGTGCTAAATTTCCCGCAAGATTGATATGATCATCTAAGACATAGGTGATTTCTTTAACGCCTTGAATTTGTTCATGTTGTGAATTAGAACTGTTTTCAAGCATCATAGAGTTGTTTTTGAGCTTTTGTGAATTTTGATGACTTGATTTAGCATTTTCTATGGCTTCTATGATTGAGTTTTGAACGGTGGATATAAATGAATTAATATATTGAGCACTTTGTCCAAGTTCGCTTTTTGGATCTATATTTAAACGAGAGTGTAGATTGGCTTCTTTACTAGCTAAATTAGCGCTTAGTTTTTCTAAAGTATGAATTGGCATGATGACTTTTTTTAGTGTTAATAAAATAAAAAATACAAATAATACAAGAGTGATTCCAAATACTGTTAAAGCGATATAAAATTTAAATAAATTAGATTGTTCTACAGCATTTTGAGTGAAAGCGTTAAGTTGTTTTAACTCTTTCATAAGAGAATTATTCTCATAAATAGAAGAATTATCTTGCATAATAGAAATCTGTTTTACAATCATTTTATAGTGTTTTAGAAAAAGTTGTAAATTTTCACTTTTTGTATCGTTTTTGATTTCTTTCATAAGGCTGTTGAGTTGATTGAGTGTTGTTTTTTGCAAAATACTTTCAGTTGAAAGAACGCTTAACATAGAACTCATTGTTCTATAGTTGTTTTTATTTGTTTCATGGTTTTGTTCTAATTCTTCAAAATAATTTTTAGCTAACTCAAACAAATAAAGTTTTGAATTTACCGCTATGGAATTTGCGGATTTGAAATAATTAAGCTGGATTAGTTTGGCATTAAAAATTTCTTCCGCTTTGCTTATATCAATCCCAAAAGTTTTAAGTTTTTTAAAGTTTTCTTGCATTTTTTTTATTGCTTGAACACTTGGATCATAGTTAATAAAATTAAAACTATTTTGAAAAACGGAATTGATTTTTTCATCTGAAATTTGTAGCTGCTGAACTATGTTTATTAAGTCTTTATTATCTTTAGATGAGGAGTAGTTGTTAAAAATAATACCTAGCAAAACAAGAATAAAAGCTAAAACTAGCGTAGATAAAATAATAAATTTTATCAAAAATGAACTTTTTTTATTTGTCATGATATTCTCCTGTCAAGCTTTCTAGGAATGCAACTATATTATCAACTGTTTTTTGATCTAAAAATTTTCCTAGTTGATAGTAAGCCATAAACTGAACACAAGCATCTAAAGTAGGTATAGAACCATCATGAAAATAAGGCGCGGTTTTGGCTATATTTCTTAAACTAGGAACCTTAAATATCATTTTATCAGCTTCTCTTTTTGTGATTTCATAGCGTCCTAAATCTTCTTGATTTGGGTATTCTTCAAAAATACCGATTTTTTGAAACATATTTCCACCTATATTTTGACCTTGATGACAAGAAATACAGCCATTAGCTTTAAAATCTTCATAACCTTTTTTAGCTTGAGCTGAAATAGCATTTTGATCTCCGCTAAGATAGCGATCAAAAGGAGAATTTGGAGTGATTAAGGTTTTTTCAAATTCTGCAACTGCAAGAGCTATGTTTTCTACCGTAACTTCTCCATAAAGTTTTTTAAAAGTTTTTACATAATCTTCATTAGAATTAACTTTTTGTAAAAGAAGTTCAGGACTTAGTCCCATTTCTTTTGGATTAAAAAAAGGCACCTTTGCTTGTTCTGCTAAATCTTTGGCTCTGCCATTCCAAAATTGCACAAAATTAAACACAGAATTAAAGGTTGTAGGAGTGTTAAAAGGTTTATCAAGTTGATTATCAACTCCTATTGAAAATTCAAGTCCATCAACGCCGTGTTGATCAAGCCTATGGCAGGTATTACATGAAACTTTTCCATCTTTGGATAAGCTTTTATCCATATAAAGACTTTTTCCAAGCTTAGCTTTTTCTTTATCATAAGGGATGGAATTTGGAATAGGGGTTATCATATCTACTGCAAAGACTATATTTGCATAAGATAAACATAAAATTATTATTATTTTTTTCATAATAAATTTCTACCTTAAGTTTAAATTTCTCAGAATGTCATTATACTTTAATTTTGGTAAATTGTTTAATATATTGATATTTTTTATTTAAAGTTTTTTTATTTTATTGCAAAGTTCTCCTAAATTTTCTATGACACAACGTACTTTATCTCCTGATTTTAAAAAAGTAGGTGGATTTAACCCCATGCCCACTCCACTAGGAGTTCCCATAGATATAATACTTCCAGCTTTTAAAAGCATGCCCGCGCTAAGTTCTTCTAAGACATAAGCAATATCAAAAATAAATAATTGGGTGTTAGAGTTTTGGCGTAGTTCATCATTGACATAGCTTTGAAGTTGGAGTTTAGGAGGATAAGAAATTTCATCTACGCTTGTGATATAAGGTCCCATTATAGTGCTACCTTCAAGACTTTTTGCTCGGTAGAATTGTTTGTGGCGTTTTTGAAGTTCGCGAGCTGAAATTTCATTGATAATAGTATAGCCAAAGATATAATTTTTTGCATCTTTAGCTTTGATTTTATAAGCATCTTTACTTAAAATAAATGCAAGCTCACATTCATAATCAAGCTGAGAAGTTACATCTGCATGTAAAGGTATATCGCCAAAAGGTGGCGTAGCTTGATTGCAGCGTTTTCCAAAATATACAGGATATTCTCTTTCTTCAAATTTTTCACCCTTAAATTTGGCAGATTCTTTGGCATGATCTAAAAAATTAATCCCAAGACATATAATATCTTGACGAGGTTCTATAATAGGAGCTAGATAATCTTCTTTTGGAATTTCATAGGCTATTTTAGAATCCAAGTCTGTAAGCTTGTGTTTAAATTTATCAAAATAGATAATAAATTCATTCATATCGTTAGTTTCAATGCCAAGATCAGCAAAACTTACAATTTTTCCACTAGAATTTAGTACTCCTAGATTGGGTTTTTGATCCTGTATAAAATTAACAAATTTCATTAGAAAATCTCGCTTTTTTATTTAATTATACTTAAAGTTTTAGTAAGAATTATTTTTTTGTTTTAAAATTTGGTAAAAAAGTGATTGATTGTAGCGTAGTGAAACATCATTTTATTTTATGGAATTGTTGAAAATTTCTTTTATGTTTATTTTTGAGTTGATATCAAAATTTTGATTTTTATATTGAAATTTCAAACGATAAGAATGCAAACACAAACGCAAGGCACCTGTAAGTTTTAAGCGTTCTTTAGGATTTAATTTTTCATCTAAAATGCTTTCGATTTGTTCTTTGCTAAGCCCATAAAGCGGATCTCCTAAAATGGTATGGTTTTTATAGTGCAAATGCACTCTTATTTGGTGTTGCCTGCCTGTTAAGGGTTTGCAAAGTAAAAGAGTGGCGTTGATTTTAGGAAAGTATTCTAAAATTTCAAATTCAGTGATAGCCTGTTTTCCTTCTTTGCAAATTTGCATTCTTGTTTTTATATCATCGTAGTTTTTAGTTAAATTTATAGCTTTATCAACTATAAAATTTTCTTCTATTTTTCCATGAGCTAGAGCAAGGTATTCTTTTTGAACTAGTTTTTTTTCAAATAAGCTTTTAAGATCAATTTGTGCTTTTTTGTTTTTGGCTATAAGTATAAGTCCGCTCGTTTCTTTATCGAGCCTGTGTGTTACGCAAGCTTCTTTTCCCCAAAGATGCCAAATTTCATCACTAAGACTGTATTTGCAATGTCTACCATTTGGATGGCTTAAGATCCCACTTTCTTTTTCAAGTATGGCAAAGTCTTCATTTTCAAAGACAATTTCTACTCCTTTGGGGTTGTTTTCATAGACTATAAGCTCTACTAAACCATTTAAAATTTTATTCTTTTCTTCTACTAAAATTCCATTACAAAAAAGTCTTTTTTTGTCTATGAGTTTTTGTGCTTCATTTATGCTAATTTTTAAATTTTCCATAAGGACTTGAAACGCCTTTTTTCCATTGTTTGAGAGTTTTATTTTTATGTAGGCCATTTAATAACTTTCTTAGGATAATTTGATATAATTTCCGTTTTTTAAAATATAAAATTATAGCTAAAAAGGTTTCAAAGATGGTTGAAAGATATAGCAGAGAAATCATGGCTAAAAAATGGGACATGCAAGCAAAATATGATGCGTGGTTAAAAGTAGAATTAGCCGCTGTAAAAGCTTGGAATAAACTCGGTCTCATTGATGACACAGACTGCGAAAAAATTCTTAAAAATGCAAAATTTGATATTGCAAGAATAGATGAAATAGAAAAAACCACAAGACACGATGTTATCGCTTTTCTTACAAGTGTAAGTGAAAGTTTGGGAGAAGAGAGTCGTTTTGTGCATTATGCAATGACAAGTTCTGATTGTATAGATACAGCTGTTGCTTTACAGATAAAAGAGAGTTTGGAGCTTATTTTAGATGATGTTTCTTTGCTTTTAGAAGTGATCAAAAAGCGTGCTTTGGAGCATAAAAACACCTTAATGGTAGGAAGAAGTCATGGAATTCATGGAGAGCCTATCACTTTTGGTTTGGTGTTAGCTATTTGGTATGATGAAATTTTGCATGCAAAAGAGCTTTTAGAACATGCAAAAGAAGTGATAAGCTATGGAAAAATCAGCGGTGCAATGGGAAATTTTGCTCATGCACCTCTGGAATTTGAAGAAGAAGTTTGTAAAAATTTAGGTCTTAAAGCTGCTCCTGTTTCAAATCAGGTGATTCAAAGAGATCGTTACGCTCAAGTTATTTCTGCTATTGCGATTTTAGCTTCAAGTTGTGAGCAAATCGCTGTAGCCATAAGACATTTTCAAAGAACTGAAGTTTATGAGGCTGAAGAGTATTTTAGTGTAGGACAAAAGGGAAGTTCAGCTATGCCACATAAAAGAAATCCCGTTTTAAGTGAAAATATCACAGGGCTTTGTCGTGTGCTTAGATCTTTTGTAACTCCAGCTTTAGAAAATGTTGCACTTTGGCATGAAAGAGATATATCTCATTCTAGTGTCGAAAGATTTATTTTGCCTGATGCTTTTATCACGGCTGATTTTATGCTTATGCGTCTTACAAATATGGTTGATAAGCTTTTGGTTTATCCTGAAAATATGATGAAAAATTTAAATCTTACAGGCGGGCTTGTATTTTCAGGGAGGGTGCTTTTAGAGCTTCCATTTAAAGGCATTAGTCGTGAAGAAGCTTATAAAATAGTTCAAAGAAATGCTATGAAAGTTTGGGCGGATTTGCAAAATGGCAAGGCTGCTATCAATGAAAAAAATGAAAGTTTGTTTTTGTTGGCACTTTTAGAGGATGAGGATTTAAGAAAAAGTTTGAGCGAAGAGGATGTAAGAAAATGTTTCGATTATAACTACTATACAAAAAATGTTGATGCAATTTTTAAAAGAACATTTAAATAAAAAGCAAGGAAGGCAATGAAAGTTATTAAAAGAAATGGTCGCACAGAAGAATTGGATATTTCTAAGATTAAAAAATGCACCTCTGATGCTGTAAAAGATTTAGAAGGTGTGAATTTAAGCGAACTTGAACTCGATGCAAAGATTCAATTTCGCGATGGAATTTCAACTGAAGAAATTCAAAAAACTTTAATTAAAACCGCGGTAGATAAGATAGATATTGATTGTCCAAATTGGACCTTTGTTGCAGCTAGACTTTTTTTATTTGATTTGTATAAGAAAGTTAATGGTATGAATCGCTATAATCATTTGCGTGAATATTTTGAAAAGGGCGAAAAAGAAGGAAGAATTTTACTTGGTCTTAAAGAAAAATACGATTTAGATGATTTAAATGCTTATATTAAGCCTGAACGCGATATGCAATTTACTTATCTTGGTATTAAAACTTTATATGATAGATACTTGATTAAAGATAGTAAAGGTATGCCTATAGAACTTCCTCAACAAATGTTTATGGCCATTGCGATGTTTTTAGCGCAGAATGAATTTAATCCCCAAGAATGGGCAAAGAAATTTTATGATCTTATTTCTAAATTTGAACTCATGCTTGCAACTCCAACTTTATCTAATGCAAGAACAACGCGCCATCAACTTAGCTCTTGTTATATAGGATCAACCCCTGATAATATTGAAGGTATTTTTGATTCTTATCAAGAAATGGCTTTACTTTCTAAATTTGGTGGTGGTATAGGTTGGGATTGGTCTAAAGTGCGTGCTATGGGTGGAAGCATAGATGGGCATAAAAATGCCGCAGGAGGGATTATACCTTTCTTGAAAATTACCAACGATATTGCCGTGGCAGTAGATCAACTAGGTACTAGAAAAGGGGCTATAGCGGTTTATATAGAGCCTTGGCACATGGATATAAGTGATTTTATTGATTTGCGTAAAAATTCAGGTGAAGAAAGACGCCGTGCTCATGAACTTTTCCCTGCTTTATGGATCAATGATCTTTTTATGAAGAGAGTAAGAGCTAATGATAAATGGACTCTTTTTGATCCTGCAGATACAGCGGATTTGTGTGATTTATATGGCGAGGCTTTTGAAAAACGCTATGAAGAATATGAAAAAGATGAAAGCATTACCAAAGAAATCGTAGAAGCTAAAGAGCTTTGGAAGAAAATTTTGCTAAATTATTTTGAAACAGGCTTGCCATTTTTATGTTTTAAGGATAGTGCTAATAGAGCAAATCCAAATGCTCATGTAGGAATTATTAGAAGTTCAAATTTATGTACTGAAATTTTTCAAAATACCGAGCCAAATTATTATCAAATTAAAGTAGTTTTTGAAAATGGAGATGAGCTTCATTTTGATGAAGAGCAAAAGGTTGTGATCGATGGGGGATATGAAAAACCAGCCAAAAAAATATCAACTTTAGATAGCATTGATGGTAATAAAGTTTATATAGTGGAAAAATATAAAAATGATGGAAAAACAGCCGTTTGTAATTTAGCAAGTATAAATCTTAGCAAAGTATATACTAAAGAAGATATAGAGCGTGTTGTGCCAACGGCTATTCGTATGCTTGATAATGTAATTGATTTAAATTTTTATCCTCATAGAAAAGTAAAAGATACAAATTTAAAATCTCGCGCCATAGGACTTGGAGTGATGGGTGAAGCACAAATGCTTGCTGAGGCTAAGATTCATTGGGGAAGCGATGAGCATTTAAATAAAATCGATGAGATTATGGAGCAAATTAGCTTTGAAGCTATTAATGCGAGTTCAAATTTAGCTCTTGAAAAAGGTTCTTATGAAGATTTTGAAGGATCAAATTGGAGCAAGGGGATTTTTCCTATTGATGTAGCAAGTCCTAAGGCTAAAGCTTTAACTTTAAGAGAAGGCTTATTTGATCAAAGTGAATGCGACTGGGTTAAACTTAGAGAAAAAGTTAAAAAAGATGGTATGAGAAATGGTTATTTGATGGCCATTGCGCCTACTTCTTCTATTTCTATCTTGGTGGGTACTACGCAGACTATAGAACCTGTTTACAAAAGAAAGTGGTTTGAACAAAATTTAAGTGGTATGATACCTGTTGTTGTGCCAAATTTAAGCCTTGATACTTGGCAATACTATACTCCAGCCTACGAACTTGATCAAAAAATTCTTGTAAAGGCTGCTGCTGTGCGTGGTAAATGGATCGATCAAGGGCAGAGTTTAAATATCTTTTTATCACTTGATAAAGCAAGTGGGGGATATTTAAATGAAATTTATCAACTCGCTTGGGAGCTTGGAGTAAAATCTACTTATTATTTAAGAAGCGAAAGCCCTGATAGTGAAAAAGTTAATGTTGCAGATCGTAGCATAGAATGTGAAGGTTGCCAATAAATACTAAAACCCAATGAAAAGCATTGGGTTTTAAAAGATTAAGAATTGTAAATTTCTTTATCTAGAGCTTTTAGATTTTTTGCAGTACAAAGTGCCGAAGTCATAGCTCCTGAGACATTGCTTGCTGTTCTTGCCATATCTATAATAGGATCTATGGCTAAAATCAAACTTAGCATGACAAAATTATTACCAAATCCAATCCCTGCTAGCATAATAGAAGCTGCCATAGTTGCACTTCCAGGTACCCCAGCTATACCCAAGGATCCAATAACAGCTACCAAAACTATCATTAAAGCAAATGTAAAATCAATATGTGTATGTGTAGCAAAAGCTACAAAAACTGCCGCTAAAGCTGGAAAATATCCTGCACAACCATTAAGTCCTGTTGTTGTACCTATAGATGCTACAAAATTAGCTATAGCTGAATTAACTCCAAATTTATTTTGCAAAGTTGAAGTGGTCATAGGCAAAGTGCCCAAAGAAGATCTTGAGCTAAATGCAAATAACCATACAGGAAATGCTTTTTTTGCATATTTTATAGGGTTTAGCCCTTGTGAAGCAAGAAGTAAAAAATGCACCCCAAACATTATAAACATAGCCATATAAATAAGCATTATAAAAAGCCCAGCTGTTTTGATAGCTTCAAAACCATTGCTTAAAAGCACATTAGCCATCATACAAACTACAGCATAAGGCATAAATCTAATAACTGTAGCAGTCATGTTCATCATAATATTATAAAAGATTAGGATAAAATTATGAAAACTTTTAAAGGCTTGTTCATACTCTTCTTTTTTAGAAATTTTTTTAGCACTAATTCCTACAAAAAAAGAAAAAATGACAATAGCTATAATATTTTCTTTATTAATAGCTGTAATGATGTTGCTAGGTATTAGCCCTAGTATAATATTTGAAAAAGTTTGAATTTCGCGAATTTGTTTATCTCCTTCATGTATAGCAAAATTACTTCCTAAATCAAAACTATAACCTAAAAATATACCCAAGGTTGCAGCTATGGCTGTGCTAAAGAGTATCCAAAAAAGACTTATTCCAAGCAAGGAGGATATTTTGATATTTTTATCAATTTCTATAATTACTTTTATAATGCAAATGCTTACAAGGGGAACAACCAACATTTTTATAAAAGCTACAAAAACAGAACTTACAAATGCAAACCAATGTTTTGTTTCACTATACCAAAGAATATTACTTGCTTCTTTAGCATCTGGAAAATTTGCCAAATATTGCAAAGCAAAACCAAACCCCAAACCCATTAAAAGCGCAAATAGCATGCGAAGAGAAAAATTGATTTTTATATCCCGCATTTTTTTTAATGCGTAAAAAACAACACAAAGCATAGCAAGAGTAGTTATAGTATGAGCTTGTGAAATCATTAGAAAATCTTGAAAAAATTGTTTATCCATAAAAAGTCCTTATAAGAAACTATAATCAAGCACAAGGTATATGAAAATATACTTGTATAAAGGCTTGATTTTATATAATGGTAGCATAAAAATATTTTAAATAAGATAAAATTAGTATGATTTATTCTATATCTTTATGTAAGCAATGTTCAAATATAAATTTGTGTTCTTGTGGTAAGGCTTCAAATAAAGCATTTGCTAAATTTCTAATCTCCCAAAGAGCTGATTTTGAACTACGCAAAGATATGAAATTTTGTAAACTTCTTGCATTAATTGTTAGTGTAAGTTCGGTTTTATAGCTTTCTGGTAAGCAGTATTTGGCTATATCTAGACTAATGCTTTTTTGTAAAATAGTGCGTAAATTTTCTAAGGCTTTAATGCTTGCGTTATCAACCTCTTCATTACCACAAAGCACAAGATAACGGCTTGCATTTTCAAAATCTCCTATTTTAAATTCAGCTTCATTGCGAAGTTCTTTTAAGGTATAACGCGTGCTTTTTACACTAGGACTAGTGTGACGGTGTCTTGCAACTTCTTGTAAGCAAGCTCTTGAAATTCCTTGTATATAAAAAGTATAGTTTAGATGTTCTAAGGTTGAAGCGTGTTTGAATTTGTTGCCCACGCGATCGATAAGTTCTTTATCTTTTTCGCCACCGCAATCGCCTTTTTCAAAGCTTTGCCAACAAGTTCTTGTTGCATGAGAACAAACAGATAATGGAGTGTGAAAAAGTAAAGTGATTTGCATGCTTATTCCTTTTTTGATAAAAATATTTTTTGTAATTCTTGCATTTTTTACTTAAAATTCTAATGAAATAAAAAGTTTTATCAAGCTATAATTAGATAAAAAAATAAGGCTTATTATCAATGAAACAAACAAAATATATTTTTGTAACAGGTGGAGTTTTAAGTTCTTTGGGTAAAGGGATAGCTGCTGCTTCTATCGCAACACTTTTAAAAAATTCAGGGCTTAAAGTGAGTATTTTAAAAGCTGATCCTTATATCAATGTTGATCCAGGCACTATGAGTCCTTTTGAGCATGGAGAGGTTTTTGTAACTGATGATGGAGCAGAAACGGATCTTGATTTGGGGCATTATGAGCGTTTTTTGGATGAGAGTTTATCTCAAGATAATAACTTTACTACAGGACGGGTTTATCAAAGTGTGATTGAAAAAGAAAGGCGTGGAGAATATCTTGGCAAAACCATTCAAGTTATCCCTCATATAGTAGGAGAAATCAAAGATCGCATTAAAAAAGCAGGAGAAGGCAAAGATATACTTATCGTTGAAATAGGCGGAACTGTTGGGGATATAGAAGGCTTGCCTTTTTTAGAAGCTATTCGTGCTTTGCGTTTGGAAGTGGGTAAAAATAATGCTATGAATATTCATCTTACTCTAGTACCGTTTATCAAGGCTGCAGGGGAATTAAAAACAAAGCCAACTCAACATAGTGTAGGCGAGTTAAGACGCATAGGCATTAGTCCTGATATGATTATTTGTCGTAGTGAAAAAGCTCTTGATAGAGATTTAAAAGATAAAATTGCTATTTCTTGTGGGGTGGAAAAAAATTGCGTGATAGAAAGTGTTGATGCGGCTAGTATTTATCAAATTCCACTTAATTTTTTAAAGCAAGATATTTTAAGCCCTATTGCTGAAATTTTGGATTTGAAAAATTTAAAACCTAATATGGAAAATTGGGATTCTTTGGTAAAAAGAGTTATAGCTCCAAGTAATGAAGTTAAAATCGCTTTTGTAGGTAAATATGTGGATTTAAAAGAAAGCTATAAAAGCCTTACTGAAGCTATTATACACGCAGGTGCAGCCCTAGATACTAAAGTGGAGTTAAAATGGGTAGATAGTGAAAAACTTGAAAATATGGAAAGTGCTGAAGTATTTAAAGATGTGAGTGGAATTTTAGTTGCAGGGGGATTTGGATATCGTGGTGTAGAAGGTAAGATAAAAGCCATTCAATACGCAAGAGAAAATAAAATTCCTTTTTTAGGAATTTGTTTGGGTATGCAGCTTGCTTTGGTGGAATTTGCTAGAAATGTATTAAAACTTAAAGATGCAAATTCAAGTGAATTTGATGAGAAATGCCAAAATCCTGTGGTTTATTTGATTGATGAATTTATGGATACAAATGGAGAAAAACAAATTCGTACTGCAAAAACTCCTTTAGGCGGAACTATGCGTTTAGGAGCTTATAAATGCGATATTAAGGAAAAATCCCTTTTGGCTAAGGTTTATAATGAAGCAAAAAGTGTAAAAGAACGCCATCGTCATCGCTATGAAGCAAATCCAAAATATAGAGCAGATTTTGAAAAACACGGTTTGATTGTAAGTGGTGAAAGCAAAGGATTGATCGAAGCAGTTGAGCTTAACTGTCATCCTTTTTTCTTGGCTGTGCAATTTCATCCAGAATTTACTTCAAGACTTGAGCATGTTAATCCTGTGATTTGCGGTTTTATCAAGGCAGCTATAAACTATGAAGATAATTAATAAAAATGAAATTAAAAAAATTTTGGCTTCACGCTTTGAAAAAGATTTGCATACCAAACTTTGTGATCTGCCTTTGCCATGCTGTTTAAAGGATGCATATAAAGCAGCTAATCGCATCAAAGAAGCTGTAGAAAAAAATGAGAAAGTCGCTATAGTAGGGGATTATGATGTTGATGGAATCATTTCTTGTGTTATTATGGCGGAATTTTTTGATGATATAGGTTTTGATTATATAGTAAGAATTCCAAATCGTTTTAAAGATGGATATGGATTAAATGCTGAGATTATCAACGAACTTGATGTAAATTTAATAATAACAGTAGATAATGGAATAGCTGCTCTTGAAGCAGCCAAACTCTGCAAAGAAAAAAATATAGATTTGATTATCACTGATCATCATATGCCTCAAGATGTTTTGCCTGATGCTTTTGCCATTATCAATCCAAAGCAAAAAGATTGTGATTTTCCAGAAATTGAAATTTGTGGAGCACAGGTAGCTTGGTATTTGATAGCGGCTTTAAAAGAAGTTTGCAAGCTTAAATACGATATGAGTAAATTTTTAGAACTTTTGGCGATTGCAATTATTGCAGATATGATGGAGCTTAGAGATTTAAATCGTGCTTTAGTAAGGCGTGGTATAGATCATATTAACAAATCCAAAAGAGCTGCTTTTAGGGCTATTAAGCATTATTATCAAAAGGATAAATTTGCTCTTGATAATATAGGGTTTTTAATTGCTCCGCTTATAAATAGTGCTGGAAGAATGGATGATGCAAGTATTTCTTATGAATTTTTACACACTAAAGATTTTAATAAAGCTTTAGAATATCTAGAGCAAATTGTTAGTTTTAATGAAAGTCGTAAAGATGAAGAAAAACAGCTTTTTGAAGATAGTTTAAATCAAATCGATGAAAACGATTCTTGTATTGTGGTATCGGGCTTAAATTGGCATGAAGGGGTTTTAGGGATTGTGGCAAGTCGTTTAGCTAAACATTTTAATAAACCTGCTTTTGTATTTTCTCAAAATGAAGAACACTTAAAAGGCAGTGCAAGAAGTGTTGGCAAGATTGATATTTTAGCTTTAATTTCTAAGACAAATTCTATATTAAGCAATTATGGCGGTCATAAAGGTGCTGCTGGAATCAGTTTAAACTCTGAAAATTTTGAACAATTTAAAAATAAAATCAAAAAAGAATGTTCGCAAATTTCTGTAAGTGAATTTTTGGATACGGATGAAATTTTAGGAATCTTAGAACCTAGCGAAATTGATTTTGAAATGCTTGAAATTTTAGAATCTTTTGAACCTTTTGGACATAAAAATCCACGACCTTTTTTTGTTTTAGAAAATCTTTGTGTAAAAAATAAAAAACTTCTAGGTAAAGATGAAAAACACTTAAAGCTTATTTTAACCAAGGAAAATAAAACCATAGAAGCTTTATTTTTTAATTTTGATAAAGAGCCAGAATTGAATCAAAATATTTCTTTGCTTGGAAGTATTTCTAAGAATGAATTTAGAGGATTAGTAACTCCACAATTTGTTATTAAAGAAATTTTATAAATTTTATAAAATTTTTATTTATTATTTATTAATATTATATAAGTTTCATTAATGAAACGAATTTTAACAAAATAAGGGGAGAATTGTGAAAAAGTTACTATTATGTGTATTAGTATTTTTATCTATAGGAGCATGTATGGCAGAAGCTAAACCAAAGATTGCTATTTTAGCAACAGGTGGAACTATAGCGGGTTCTATTGATAGTGCTGTTGCCACAACAGGTTATACAGCTGGGGTTGTTGGTGTAGATGTTTTAATCAAAGCGATTCCACAAATTCAAGATTTAGCTAATATTAGTGGGGAACAAATAGCAAATATTGATAGTTCAAATATGCGTGATGAAATTTGGCTAAAGCTTGCTAAAGAAATCAATAAGCTTTTTGCTGAAGGGGTGGATGGTGTGGTTATAACTCATGGTACTGATACCATGGAAGAAACTGCTTATTTTCTAAATTTAACCATTAAAAGTGATAAGCCTGTAGTTTTAGTTGGCGCTATGCGTCCATCAACTGCTATAAGTGCAGATGGGCCAAAAAATCTTTACAATGCTGTAGCATTAGCTGCTGATAAAGAGTCTAAGGGCAAGGGTGTTATGGTAGCTATGAATGATAAAATTTTAAGTGCTAGAGGTGTAGTAAAAACCCATAGTTTAAATGTTGATGCTTTCTCTTCTCCTGATTTTGGGGATTTGGGTTATATAGTAGATGGTAAAGTCTTTTTCTATAATAATGTTACTAAAGCTCATGCAAAAAACGCTCCTTTTGATGTAAGCAAACTCACAAGTTTGCCAAAAGTAGATATTCTTTATAGCTATTCAAATGATGGTAGTGGTGTCGCTGCAAAAGCTTTATTTGAACATGGAACTAAGGGCATAGTTGTTGCAGGAAGTGGTGCAGGAAGTATACATGAAGATCAAAAAAATGTTTTAAAAGAGCTTATAAAAAAAGGACTTGATGTTGTTGTAAGTTCAAGGGTTGTAGCAGGTCGTGTTGCTGTGAGTGATTCAGATGAAAAATTAGGTTTTATTAGTGCTGAAGATTTGAATCCTCAAAAAGCAAGAGTTTTGCTTATGTTAGCGCTTACAAAAACAAGTGATCCTAAAAAAATTCAAGAGTATTTTTTAAAATATTAAAATTTTTTTAATATTTCTAAACTTAGGGAATTTATCTTCCCTAAGTCAAGCCTTTTAATCCTAATAATAGTATATTATATCTTGCATTTTTTATTATCATTAAAATATAACCCCCATTTTTTAACCCACCAAATACTTATATAAATACTTACACAAATATTTA
>NZ_MJXL01000018.1:0-650 GCF_001762785.1 Campylobacter sp. BCW_6463 | reverse complement strand
ACCAGAACAAATTAAAATGTATGAAGAAAGAAGAAAGATAAAAAAATAATAAAAAGGAGATATTATGGAATTTGATGTTGAAATTTTAGACAATCTTGAGAATTTTAAAGAATTCTTAAAAACAAAACCTAGCAAAGAAGTTTTACAGGCTGTTAATTCTCATTTAGAGGGTTTTTTAAGTGATGCGTATGATCATATCGATCCAGAAGAATACGAAGTCGCTTTTGAAGAAGAAACAGGAATATCTTATCGTGATGCTACTGAGGAAGAATTTGATGAGTGGTTTATTGCAAATGTACTTTGCTTTGAGGATTTAAGTGAGATTTGCAAAATTCTTCGATCACTTTTAGAGGCTAAAGATTTGGATAAAGCTTTGGAAAATTTTAACAAATAAAAAAAATTAAAAAATTATTTTAAGGAAAAACAAATGAAAACTTTAGAAGAAATGCAAGCTATGGATGAAGAAACGGTAACGGAGATAGGTTGGGAGTTTTTTGATCTTATTAAAGATAATAAACTTAAAGAAGTTAAAGAGTTTTTAAAAGATTATCCCGTGCCTGAAGTATTTTTAGAGAAATGTTGTAAGATATATTGGTGTAATCATCCTATACCTTTTTTTAGCCCTAGTTCTACTTTAGCTTGGGCAGGGA
>NZ_MJXL01000017.1:0-1584 GCF_001762785.1 Campylobacter sp. BCW_6463 | reverse complement strand
AAATGAAAAAACTTATAATCTTACCACTGCTAGCAACTCTAGCCTTAGCTGATTATACACAATACAAGCCAAGCGAAGATTTTGCTAAGTATTTTACTAAGCAAAGTTGTTCACAAGTTTTAGATAAATTCTATTATCTAAATTGTTATGATTATAATCTAAAAGGTACAAAAGCTGTAGCTTATAGATTGGAAGCGGAAAATTTAAAAGGCGAACAAATCAAAAAACGCCCACGCTTTGAAGATGATACAAATATTCCTAAAAAATATCGTACTACATGGAGTGATTATAGAAACAGTGGTTATGATAGAGGACACACTCTTTCTAATGCTTCTATGAGAAAAACAACTCAAGCTCAAAGAAGCACTTTTTTAATGAGTAATATTACTCCACAAAATCCACAAATCAATCAAAGGGTTTGGAACAAGATTGAAAAAAGAGAAAGACAAGTAGCTTTGAAGCTTGGAAGTTTAGAAGTTTTAAATTTGGTTAATTATGATAGTAATCCACAAAGAATAAGAAATCAAATTGCTATTCCAAGCTCTTACACTAAGATTTTAAAAGGTGATAATTTTAAAGAATGTTACCAAGTGCCTAATCACGATGTAGAAAATGAGAATTTAAGAATATATAAAGTAAAATGTGACAATTTTTAATTAAAAAGGAGTAAAAATGGAAATTGCAGGACTTGTGTATTTTATCTTTGCTGTTGTATGTGCTTTTGAACTTTCTTATGATGCTAAACAAAGAAATATGAGCAGCTTATGGTGGGGTATAGTTGGGTTTTTCTTTGGCATTTTTGGATGTATTTTGTATTTAGCGGTTAAAAAACCTTATAGACGAGAACAAAAAATATCTAAAATGAGAGATTTAGAATTTTTAAGAGGATTGAAAGAAAAAGGTGTTATCAGTGAAGCCGAGTATGAAAAATACAAAGCAGAAGTTCTAGAATAGATGTAAATGAGGATCATTCCTCATTCAACTCCTTAATCTTTCTAATCTGAATTTCGCATTGCCTATACTTGTAAAAAAGTAAAGAATAAGCATTTAAAATATCTAGTTCATTTTTTGCTATTGGCTTTTCAAGGGGGCTTAGTGTTAATAACTCTTGCGGAATTTTTACTTTTTGAATTTCTATTTTGGTTACTACTTGTTGAGTTTGCATCCCACAACCTATCAACGACATCGTTAAAAAGCTTGGTAATATTATTTTCATTGCTTTTATAAATGTATTCTTTAACATATTCTATCCTTTCTTTAACTTCGTTTTTTTGATTGTTTGCTTCATTGATTGCTTTTAATTCTGCTTTATGAATTTGCGTAAGTTCTTTTAGCCTTGCTTCGTTGTTTTTATTAATCTCTAAAGCTAAGGCTAAATCATTTTGACTTTTTTCTAATTTTGCCTTTGTGCTATCAAGTCTTAGATAAAAATATCCTGTTAAGATTGCCATTAAAGCTAAGGCTATATAAAGCTTTGCATTTCCAAATAAAAGATTTATCATATTTTGTTTTAGAAGTTTAAGTAAGGTTTTTATATAATACCCCTAAGGGTTAGCCGTAGGTCTGACCCCCTATGGCTAAATT
>NZ_MJXL01000016.1:0-5219 GCF_001762785.1 Campylobacter sp. BCW_6463 | reverse complement strand
ACTTGAATTTGAAAGGAGATGGAATGAATACTTTAGTTAAGGCAAAGAATGTAAAATTCAATAAAGATTATCTTATTGTTTTATTAGAAGACGAACGCATAATCCAAACTCCTTTAAAATGGTACAAAGAACTTGAAAATGCAAATTTAGAAGATTTAGAAAAATGGCATTTTATCTGTGATAATACAGGCATCGAATGGGAAGAATTGGACTGTCATTTAAGTATAGAAGCTATGCTTAAAAGTAATGCGAACAAAGTAGCGTGAAAATACAATTAAACCGATGAAGATTTTGGCGACTTTTCCCAAGTTAAATAAAAAAAAGAACCCCGTTAAAACCCCTAAAAAATAGGCATTTTATAGCAAAAAAACTTGCAAAAATTATTAAAATATGGTATAATTTTATTAAAAATATGAATAAGTTATAATTGAAAGGAATAAAGATGGATAAAGCAGTAAATATGAAATTAAAGATCACTTTTATTGTGTTTCTTGTATTGATTTTGACTAATATAGGCATTTTATTTATAAGCAAGAATGAAATATTTACAAAAACACTTATAGGCTTAATAGCAACTGCTTTCATTTTATATTATGCTTTAGCTTGGATAAAAACCATAAAAAGTATTAAAAAAGATAGTTCTAAAAGTGGAGTTAAAAATCTTTTCATAGGTATTTTAAAATTGCCTTATGAATTAGTGAAAGTGGTTTTAAAGATCATCAAAAAAACATTTTCTTTTTTCTTTGGTTTAATAGATGTTTGTGTTGATGATACAGTTAAGTCGAGAAATAATAAACATATGTACGATCCTTCTTTTATTAATGCTGAAGGTATAGGAGAATTATATACACAAAATAAAAAAGGTGAAAAGGTTTTTTTTAATTAATTTTTATAAAGCTAGAAAAATTTCTAGCTTATTTTAATTATCATTCTTGCAAACATTTTTCAAATTTTTATTACATACTTAATATTTCCACAAATAAAAAGCAAAAACATATTTTAACAATATTTATAAGCAAGCCTAAATTAGCTTGCTTATTTTAAAAATTCAGGAGGTATTTTAGGCGCAGGAGGGGCAGAATTATTATTTCCGCCATTTGAAGGTTGCATTAAATTACCATTCGCATCTCTCGCACCTGTCCAAAACTTAGAATCAAGAAGTTGAGAAGGATTATTTAGGGCTGTTTGAGTTACAGTTCCTAAAGCATTTACAGTATTATTAAATGAACCTTTTGCTCCATCAGCAGCCATTTCTGCAACCTTAACACCATCATCAACTGTTCTTGCAGGAGCGCCTTTATTAAATTGATTTACCGCATTATTAACCTGTCCTTGAACTTCTTGTTGCACTGTTCCTTGTGAATTACCTTGTCCCCAAGCTGTGTTTTGTCCTGTAGTGTTAAAATGTCCTTCTGCCATAGATTTCTTATCAGCTTCATAACTATTTCCAAATCCTACGGCTGCTGAATCTACTGTGCCATAATTGCCTTTATGGATTGCAGAAGCTGTAGAAGGACTATAATAATTTTGCATGCCTACAGAACCCATAGTGTTTTGCGGACTACTAAAATCTCCTGCGTTAAAGTATTTAGAGAGTTGTTGTGGATTGTTAACGCTCCATCTTTGGAAATCATCAGAAGCCATTGCCATAGCTTTTCCGATATTACCACTATTCCAAGCATTTGTAATTGCTGCATTATCACCTGAACGAATGTAATTATTGAGTGCTTTAGGCACAGAATCAGAGTTAACATTGCTTGCAAACGATTCAACCGAGCTATATTTATTAATAGCTGAATGCACTTGAGAGAATTCTTTACCTGTAAAGGTTGAGAAAGCATTATTAAGAGAGGCTCTAGCTGAATCATCACGAGCATAAGTAGAAGCCACATTATCCCCAAAGTCCTTAGCCCATTGTTGCATTTCTTTATCTGTAAACTGAAAGGTTCTACTTGTACCATCTTTTTCTGTAATACTCACATTACCACCTACTACACCTGCTATACTGCCACCTGCCTTGAGTGCTGACATAAGTTCTTGCGCTCTTTGATCTCCTGCTTGAGCCATCTTATCAAATGCCATAGTAGAGCTTGCTTTAAAGATTTCTTGTGCTTGAGCATTAATACCATGAGAGGCAGAATGATCAAATGCCATATTAGCAACAGATTGAGAAGTTTGTCCTGTTTTTAAAGCATCGCTAATACCTTGAGAAACTTCACCTGCTAAAGAAGCTTGTTTTGATTTCATATCACTAGCACTAAGTCCTGCAATGTTAGCAGCAGTAACGCCTTGCATATCACCACTTATTTTAGAACCTGTATTTACATCAGCCACAGTTGTTCCACCCCCTGCTATGCTAGTAGTAGAATATCTACTGCTTCCTATGCTAGTAGCACCTTGCAAACTCACTACCCCTGCACCCACAGCCCAAACTTCATCTCCTCTAGGAGCAGCAATGCTAGTTTGTGTAGATAAGGCTTGCTGATTTGCAAAGCTTCCAGCAGCTCTTGAAGCACCTGTTAGAGCTTGAGATAATCCAGAAGCAAAAGTTATAAATCCTTGCTCACTTGCTTTAGCAATTGCATAAGCTAAAACAGGAGTACTCATTACAAGATAATTCATGAAATTTGATCTATTTGCTACTTCTTTGAATATAAGCATGTTATCTCCTAAGCTTAAAGCTGCTTTTCCACCTGTTATTACTTGTGCAACTTTCATAAGATTATAATCATTTAGATAGTTAATAATACAAAGAATAGGAGTCCAAAGCACTATCCAAATACATAGAGTAAAAAACATCTTAATATGTGCGTAAGAGCCAAATACAATAGAAAGCAAAGCAACAAGCCAAGATAAACCTATGATAATAGCTGTTAAATAAGCTTTAGCTAAAGGCAAATAAGTTTGCGCCATGTGTCCTTGTGCTTGCATACTTGCATAAAATTGCTGATCCGCATAAGCAGTATTTGCAGCCACAGAAGCAGGATTTAATCCTACTGATTTAGCGGTATTAATGATTGCATCTTGAGAAGCAAGCATTATCATGGATTGCTGTAAATAAGATCTAGCACTTACAGCTTGTTCGTTATAGATTTGTGCAGCGCCTAAGAACTTTTGCTCATAATTTGTCATATCATCTACCATACCAAGCAAAGCAGCATGAATCTTCATAGCTTCATCTGTATCGTTTTGAATCATTTCAACGATTTGAGGACCTGCATCAGAACAAGGTACAACACTTTGTTCTTCAACATTATTGTTATTTTTAAACAAAGGAGTAAGCTGAGAGCCATTGCCTATGTTTGTGAAAAGATCTTGCATTAAATTATCAGAGTTTTGAAAAAGATTTCTACCTTGTTGATTAAGCAAGATACCTACTGAAACGCAGTTTCTAAAATAAAAATCAATATTTTTTTGCAAAGTTGCATCAATAGCCGAAAGCTTTACGCTTGGTAAAGTACTCATCACTTGAAGTGAAAAACCTAAACCTGCGTTAGAGAAATTTGTAGATTGTGGAGTTGAAAAATGTTTTTCCATAGCTTCTAGGATAACCTTCTCAAATTGTGTCATTAATGCAAAGCTTTTTCCTATGCCTATAGGAATTTGAGAAATGACATAATCTTTACTTGTTACTTCATCGTGAATCATGAAGCGGTGATTATTGTCATTTGGCGCCCTTAAAAACATCTGCCACACTACAGCAAAAAGTATAAACATTTTTCCAAATTCAAACACAGGATTTGTTTGTCCATCCATTGCTTTTTTGATACTAAAAAGCAATAATGAGATAGCTAAGGCTGCATTAACGATATAACTTGTTTCAGTGGTTATACCTTTAACAGCTTGCATGATTTCATTCATCACATCGCCATAACCCCAAGTATAAATTAAATTGCTATTAGCTATTTCAGTTGCACCAAATAAAAATGAAGGTGCAAAAAACAAAGTGCTAAAGAATAAAAAGTAAAATCTTTTCATGGACTGTTTTAAGAAGTTAAAGAGTTTGTTTGGTATAATTATAAAAGGTAGATGCCAAAGGCGGCTACCTTTGGCATTAATCATAACCTAGAAAGGCGGTGATTAAATTGTCCAATAAAATTATAGTAATAATTATACTACTTTGTATAATTATAGTCAAGTGTTATTAACACTTGATTTCCCCTTTTTTTAAGGGGAGCTATAATTTTCCCTTTGGCTTAACCAAACAAACTTTTAACTAAGCTTCTCTTCTTCTATTGAATTTCTATATTTTTTTATATTTTTTATTTGAACTAAATAATAAACTTAACAAGATTTAAATTTACCAAATCTACTATCTTTTTACTTCAATCTCACATTCATAATCATATTAGATAAAAAGATACTATCTTTATCAAAGTCTTTTGAGTTATATTCATTTTTTGATTGTATAGTTTGCATAGTTTGTATTAAAGTTGAAAGATTGTATAAACTTAAACTTTCTAATATATTTATGAGTTCTATCTTGCTTAAAGTATTAAAATCATTTAACAATCTAAGATAATTACTTATAATAGAAGAAGAGTGAATACTATGAAATAAAATTTTATTTTTTATATCTTTTTTAATAAAAAATTGATTATCTTTAAAATAAAAATAATTTCTAAAATGATTATTGCTTATTATTTGATTATAAAAACTTAAAAGACTTTCTTTGCTGTTTAAATCTATAAAATTAAGATAAAAATTCTTTTCTTCTAAGGCTAATTTTAAAGCATTAAGATTTGCAAAAGAAGCATTAATATTTTCATTATTTTTTAAAGCATAAACGATATTTTCTTGTTCTTGTTTTTGGGTAATAGCATATTGTAATAAAGGATTTTTATAATGTGTATCGCTATTGATTAAAACATTGATATAAAAAGCTTCTTTGCTTTTTTGAGTTAATTGAAGCAAAGATAAAAGTGTAGAAGGGATATAAAAAGAATCAAGCTTTAAATTTAAATACTTATCATAAGTATTTATATAAGTTAATTCTTGAGTAAAATCCAAAGCTTGTTCTTTTAAATTTAAAAGCATTGTTCCACCTAATCCTAATAAAGCTAGATTTTTGAAATTCTCTAAAGCTTTTCTTTTTTCTAAATCGATTTGAAGTATTTTTTGCATTGTTTTTCCTTTCTTTTGTGGTTTACTCTTTTATATTATGCTCTTTAGCATAAGCTAGTATTTTAGCTCGAAGTTCTTGCGGAAAATTATATCTA
>NZ_MJXL01000015.1:0-9945 GCF_001762785.1 Campylobacter sp. BCW_6463 | reverse complement strand
ACTTAAGCAAATAGACTTCTTTCTATATGTTTAAACATAATTTCATTAGCACTTTTAAAAAAGTCTTTTTTAATCTCAAAGCCATAAGCTTTGCGGTTTAAATTTGTCGCTGCTAAAAGAGTGCTACCACTTCCAGCACATGGATCTATAACAACATCACCTGCATCTGTAAAAATAGTGATTAATCTTTCTAGTAATTTAACAGGCTTTTGTGTGGGATGTACTTTAGGAATACCTTCATCTTTTTGCCAATCCATGCAGTTATAAATCATCTTTCCATCATTGTTAAATTTTGGAAGTTTTTCACGATATAAGATTAAAGCATATTCACAATTTCCAACTATTTTCATATTTGCTTTTAAAACTTGAGATGATCCTTGTTTTCTAAAAACCAAATTTATATAATGATTAAAGCCATATTTTTTAGCTACTTCAATTAACATTGTTTGTTGTTCAAAAGAGCAAAAAACAATCATGCAAGGACTTTTACCGCATTCTTTAGGTTCTTTTATAAGCATTTTAGAGCAAAAGTGCATAAATTCGCTAACTCTAAAATCATTATCTGTATCAAAAAACGCCTTGTTTGCTTTTTTGCTTTCTCCATTTTTATTATCCCCATTTATATACCATTCAGGAGATGAAGCATAAGCATTGTTGCCTAAATTATAAGGAATATCAGCTATTACAAGCTGTGCTTTTGGTATATTATATCTTTTAAAATTTTGAAAATGGTCGTTATAAAGCTGTGGGTGAAACATCATCACTTCCTTTTTGATTAAATAAATTAGGCTCTTTTAAAAAGGCTATTTTTTCCATTATTTCATTAAATTCGCTCTGATAGTCTTTGATATTCTGATTTAATATGCTTCTTTCATCTTTAACTCTTTGTATAGATCTATGAATTGCTAAAGCTCTTTTGGTTAAAACTTCTATCTCTTGGTTTAACTCACCTTGATTTAATTCCTTTGACTGCTCTAATTGCTGATTAGTATTTTTTTTCATTTTTTATCCTTTTAATTATATTTTCAAGTTTTAAAAGTCCGCGTTCTAAAACTTCTTGTTCTTCTTTACTTCTTGCTTTTAGCTCATTTATTCCTTTTGCTGCGATAGAATAAAACACCAAATCAATTCGTTTGTAAAACTCTAATTTCTTTTTGTATTCTTCTCTTAGTCTTTGCAAAATGTTTTCTTTTTCTTTTTCAAATAAAGCTAAAACAAAAGAATCTGAAAAATAAAAACAAAGTCTTCTTTCTTTATTTTCCCCTACAATCTTTGCATCTTTAAAAAAGTATTTAAGATCATTATTTAAAACAAGTTTTGCTAAATCGTAAGCTTCTAATTCTCTTGTAATATTCATTTAACACCTCATTGTATAAGTTTTATTAAATTCTCTTGTGATCTTTTCTACTTTAAAGCTAGTTTTTAATTTATTATCACATTCAGGACAAAAGCCATCTAAACTCACGCTTTTTACATCGCCTATAATTTCATCAAGACCTTTAAAAAATTTAGAATTTGGCACAAATTCTAAGTTGCATTTTGAACATTTTATTGTCCCTTTAAAAATAAAATTTACTTTCATATTCTCTCCTAACTTGCCAAAGCGTAAGGCTTAAATATCTTAGCCCAACGTGGATTGTTTAAATACTTTGTTTGCTCAAGTATCACTCTCATATTAAAATGCCAAATTCCTACCATTCTTAAATAATCTTGCATAAGATCTAATGCATCATTGATATCATTTTCTATTCTATCTAAGAACTTATCCTTTATCTTCAATGTAAGCTCTAATCTTTTCCATCGCACAAATTCCCTTTTAATGTTTTCTTTGTGATAGTGCTTTTGTTTTTCGTATTTATCATAAAGTAAAATGCGTTCTAATTTATAGTATTTACTTTGAGGATTGTTGATATACATACTTGTTTTATAAGTATGAAAATCGCCAAAGATTTTAAGTTTGCTAAACCTTTCTTGGTGTTTAAATTCTCTTGGTTTAGATACTGCTAGATCATCATCAAAATCACAGGCAATATCCACACTATAAGCTTTAAACCTTTTTATCATTTTGCTTAAAATTTTCCACACTTCAGCTTCTATTTGTTTACTAGGCTGATAAAGCCCATTAAATTGCACCTCTATGTAGTAATCTTTTGCTTTTTTATTCTTTTTAGAAAGCTCAAAGCAAGCCTTAGAATTATCAAATATAATGATAGTATTTGAAAGGCTTTTATTTCTAGGTTTTATATTGATATAACGCATTTTAAAAGGATAAAATTTATCATTGGTTTTTATGCCTTTGAATTTGTCTTTTGCAAATTCATCAATGCTTTTATTTCTTGTTGTGCTTCGCATTTTTTCAAAAAGCCCCCATCTTTTAAGGTATTTGTAAAAGGTTTTTTTGTTGATAACGAAACGGAAGCTGTCGTATCCTGTGCTATGATTTGTTTGCATAAAATATCCTTTTCAAAACCTTTTTTCATTAAAAAGCCATTGCTACTTATCTTTACAAGTGCATAGCCACGCATTGCTAAACTTTCTATTACCTTTGCTCTTTGTGCTTTTTTAAAAGCATCATTATCTTTTTGTATGGGTTTAAAACTCATTTTTTTCCTTTTTTTAGACATTAAATGAGTGTTCAGGGTTTATTAAAATGTCCTAAACACTGTTAAACTGGTGATTTATTTAATAGTTGAAATTTTTTCTTCGTTTTTCTAATTTAAATACTAATATATCACAAGCTTTTTTACTTAGCTCATCATTAGCGCATAAAATTTTAGTTTTAAGTTCTCGCATTAAACTTTCCACCCAAAGAAAAAGCTCATCATCTCTAAAAACAAAAAGCTGATTTTTGGCAAATTCTGCTTTTAGTTTCTCGTATTTTTCCCCTTGTATATTTTTAAGCTTAAAAACCTTTTCTTTAGTCTTTTTATGTTTTTGCTTTTCGATTAAAAGCTGATATTTTAAAGCTTTTATTTCGTTTTCTAGGTATGGTTTGTTACTCATTTTTATTTCCTTTACTAATCATCAATGCTATATAAGCAAGTAAAACCACCTGCAAAACTTCTAAAATTTCACTCATTTTAAACTCCTTATGCTAAAATAAGAGTAGGCATAATGTTAAAGGTGGGGCAAAAGCCCCTTAGTTAAATCCAAGTTTGGATTATTTTTGAGATTAGATAAACAAGTATTGCGACTTTGATTAAAAAATCTAACCTTTGCATTATGCTTACTCCTTTCTTTATATATTTATAAATGCTAATTTTCTTAACATTTATAATTAAATTATACAAAGTATCTTATTAATTGATGCTTAAAATTGATAATTATTTTTGTGTTTTGGTAGAATTTTTGTTAAGTTATTTAACAATTAAATATTCTTGAAAATAGTTTTAATCGTTTCCCAATCTTTAAGTTGTTTTTTAAGTTCTATAGTTTCTTTTAATAAATTTATAGCAGCGGAAGTTTGCTCGCTAATCTTTCCACTTGCAATAGTAGCCCTTAAACTCGGCTCACTCCAGCCTAATTTTTGTGCTAAATCTTTATAAGTAAAATTATTTTCCTTGCAAAATTCCTTAATTTCCTGTGCTGTCATTTAAAACCTTTCTCAAAAAACAAATTCTACCAAAACATACTTAAGTTTTAACTATCATTTTAAAGCTTTTATTTCGTTTTCTAGGTATGGTTTGTTACTCATTTTTTAAGCTCCTTAAGTTCTTTTTCAAGCCTATAAACTTTTGCCGATAAAACACATAATAAAGTCGCTAATACTAAAACTATAATTTCTAAAATCATTTTTAACTCCTTTTTTGATATAATAGAAAAGGTAAAAGATGATAAGGGCTTTCGCCCTTTACCTTAATGCTTTCTTGCGTTGATAATGGCTGTTATCAAGCAGATTAAAGCAGTGATTAACTCGAGCACATCACTAGCGTTCATCTTTTACTCCTTTCTTTTATTTCAAAAGTAATTTATCTTTACTTTTGATAACACAATTATAACATAATAATTACTAATTGTCAAGGTTATAATAATTTATTTTTATTTTTTGTAGATAAAGAAGTAATTTAAATTTACTTTGTGGATTAATTTTCGTTAATCCACGCTTTAAAGTCTTTTTTGATAGCTTCTGCTTTTTCTAATTTTGCTTCTAGTTCAAAAATTTTTTTAAGCATATTAATAGCGTGTGCCATTTGAAAACTTATTTTTTCAGTAGAAATGGCATTTTTTACTGCACCTTCACCAAAACCTATTAACTCGGCTAACTCTTTATAAGTTAAATTTCTTTCCTTGCAAAAATCCTTAATTTCTTGTGCTGTCATTTTTACCCCTTGATTAGAAAAACTTATTAGCCAAAGAAAAAGCCAAGCTTATACTTTGTTTTATAGCTTCTTCATCTGCTAATTTTATACTATCTCTAAGTTTATCACCTAAAGTTTTATTATTTTGTAATGTTTTTGGGATTGATTTTAAAATTTCTAAAGATTTAAGAGTTAATCTTACACCAAAAAAACACTCAAACCCTAAAGTTTTTACCTCTTCATTAAAACTTATAAAATCAAAATCTCTTAATGCTATAATCGTTTCATAGACAAATTTTACATCTTCTTTGGTTGCATCGCTATCCTTGATAATGTCTTTTAAAATGTAAATATCTTTTTTTATAGGAAAATTATCAAACAAGATAGCTAATACTTTTGCGCTATAAAAATCAAATTTTTCTATATTGCTTTGCATTATATTACCTCTTTTCTTTTTCCTCGCAAACAAAATAAACTTTTACATTCTTATTTTTATTGATTAAAAGAATTTGTTCGTGTAAATTTTCAAAAGGACTTTCTAAATTGTCATAAAATTTCAATCCACACACAGGACAATTTTTAATACTATTGTGAGTATCTATAATGATTTGCGTTTCACAATTTTTGCACTCTAGTTTAAACTTTTTTATCTTGGCGATTTCTTGTTCCATCACATTCCTTTTTACAAACAAAATAAAATTCTGCATTTTTATTTTTGCTAACACTTTTGAACAATTCAGTTAAAATTTCAAAGGGATTATATCCTAAATTTTCATCTATAAACTTTATTCCACATTGCGGACAAGTTTTAATAACATTACCTATTTTTGTAATGATTTTTGTATCGCAATTTTTACATTTTATTTTTAATTCTGTAATTTTTTTTAAATTCTTATCCATATTTAAACCTTATTTTATTAGTTCAAAAATATAACTAATGGTATGTTTAAGGATTTCATTGTTTGTTTTGTTCGAAAATTTTAAAATTCTATCAGCTAAGGTTTCGCCATTTTGTAAGCTTTTTGGTGTTGCCCTTAAAATACTTAAACCTTTAGCACTCAAGCTTACATTTAAAAATGCAATTGGGTTCATTGTTTTGCTTTGTATTTTAATGAGTTCTAATTCTTCTAAATATAAAATGCTATGATAATAAATCTTTTCTAATTCTACTATATCTTTTTGCGTTTCGCTTATTATATTTTGAAGTAAAATATCGCTTTTAAGTGGGAAATTTTCGAGTAAAATTTTAAAAACTCTCCCTGTGCAAATATCAAAATGTTCTAAATTATTCATAATATACCTTATTATTATAAAAAATAAAATTAACAAATTTAAAAGCTAATTTTATCAAAAAAATATTTAGCTTTAACCTGCTTTCAAAATCGCTTTTAAAATGGCTATTTGCCCTTTACCTGTTATTTTTGTCGTGCTTACAAGTCTATCGCCGTTGATGGTGCTAACAGTCGTTTCACTTACCTTAAAAAGTCCTTGTTCGATGTATTTTTGATAAGGTTTGTTATCGCTCATTAAAAATCCTTTTTCACGCAAGATCTTAAAAAGTCTTTTCTCGCCAATTTCAAGATTATTTTTTTCGTGTAAGATTTTTGCGTAATCTCTTATCAAAATAGCATCATTTGTGTTTTGAATGCGATTTGCAAAATGAATTAAAGGTGCATTTTGTTCGGCTTCGTTTTTTAGGCTTTGATTTTCTACTTGAAGTTTTTCATTTTTTTCTAAAAGCTCTAATTGCATTTGCAAACTTTCTTTTAATGAAAGCGGTTTATAACTTTGTTTTTTAAGCTCATTTTCTAAGTATTCTAATCTATCAATTATCTTTGCTCTTAGTTCTACGCTATATCCACTCACTAAAATCAATACTTCTCTTTTTGGTAAGCGATAATACTTGTAAGATTGCTTATTTTGTGTGTTTTGGTAGGTGTCTCCAAATTTGGATATACCCCCTTCAACCACTTTTTCTAAGTAAGTTTCTATATCTCTTATAACATGAAAATGCTCCTTGCCTGTAAGCTCTGCTATTTCCAAAGAAGTTAAGCTTATTTCTTTGTTTTCATCTTTTTTAAAAAGTTCTAAATTCATTTATTCTCCTTAAAATTTTTTAGTGTTTAAATGAAGACTTAAGAGCCATCTTAAAAGATGGCTTAATTTAAGAAGAAATAAATAAATTTGAGGACTTTAAAAGAATTCTCATTAGTCCTCATTTAAACACTAACCAAAACATAGGACCTGCATTCAAAGTCTAAAAGACTTTTGGTATTTTGGTAAATTAACAAAGCTTTAAAAAAGCCCACTTTCCACACCGTCGCCTGTGAGTGTAATAAATATAAGAACACACTAGCCATAAAAGGCTAGTGAAGCAATCTAAAAAATATCAAACCTTTAAAGTTCGCAATTGTAGGCGTTTATCCACTTAACGCAACTTTTGCAAAAACCCTTTAAGCACACTTTTTGCTATCACTTTAAAAAATGCGATTTTAAAGTGCTTAGATAAATGTGCTTAA
This sequence comes from Campylobacter sp. BCW_6463, assembly GCF_001762785.1. Taxonomy (NCBI): domain Bacteria; kingdom Pseudomonadati; phylum Campylobacterota; class Epsilonproteobacteria; order Campylobacterales; family Campylobacteraceae; genus Campylobacter; species Campylobacter sp. BCW_6463. The sequence goes on along the minus strand of NZ_MJXL01000015.1, from coordinate 3,128 downwards.
TGAGGCTTTTAAGCCGCCTCAATCTCTTCTAATAAAGCTTTAATCTGCGTAATAGCTCTTTCGTGAGCTTCCTTGAAAGTTACATTTTTTTTATACTCATCTTTTAAAGCTTCAATTCTTTGAATCAATCTCTCATCATCTCTTATGCCAAGTTTTAAAAGTGCTATTTCTACTTTTGAATTACGCTTGGTTGGAGTAGTAAGCCATACATATAAAGTTCTGTCTTTAAGATCTAATTTTTTTTCTATCTCGACTATGGTTTTAACATCTAAAATTTGTTTGATTTTTTCTTCTAATTTCATTTTGTCATCCTTAAAGAAATAATAGTTTTTTCAAAAAGTCCATCACTGATCGCTTCTATGCTTACCTCATCGTTTTGATGTAAAAAATTAAGTGCTTTTTCAAACACCTCATCGCTGAAATTAAAACACTTTCTAAGTTCTTCCTTTTCTTCACTTTTTCTAAAACTTAAAACATCTAAAATTGATTTTGCTTCTATCATTTTTTGCTCCTAAAAACTTGTTAAAAGCTTTTTTGTGATACAATCTAAAAGCTTTTAAGAAAGGTTTTAAATGGACTTTTATACTCCTATTAAAGATATTTTTGGCTCAAGCGTTTCAGCTTTTTTCTTTGGTTTTATGCTTGGTTTTGTGCTTTGTAAAATGTTTTCTTTTATGAAATTTCTTATTAAAGCACTAGAAAAGAAAAAAACTAATATTTGGCATGATACTTGTCCTTATGTTTCACACAATGGCAAGCCGTTAGCTATTTCTTTTAAAACACGAAATAGAAAAACCATCGATGTAAATTGTCCCTGTTTTAATTCTTCGAATAAAACTTGCATAAAATCAGGCTTTATTTGTGCTTTTTACAATGATTGATTAACAAAGCCAACGAAAAACCTACTACAAAAAAACAAGCTGATATTACATCTTGCATTTTATTTCCTTTGTGTGCAACTTTTGTTTTTAATTTAAAACAATTTGCAATTAACTTTTTTAAATTATTGGTGTTATTATATAGTTATTTTATTTATATGTCAAGTATAAAAATAAATATTTTAACTATATATTTTTATGATACAATTTCTAAAAACATCAAAAAAAGGAGCTAAAATGAAAGAAAGCATTTCATACGAAAACTATGAAAAGAATTTGAAATTGGAACTAGAAAATAAAAGAAAGGATTTTGATAGTCAAATTTCACAAATCATACCAGGTCAAACGCAAATGATAAAACTTTATTTTTGGTTTGCTACTCTTATAATATCAGGACTTTTGACTATATCAGGCAAGATGCTTAAAATTTATCTTACTTTTTCAAACTTGGAAATCTTACAAATATCTTTTTTCATCCTAACTTTTGCATGTGGCTTAGCTTGTATCTTTTTTGCACTAAAAGCGATTTTAAAAGGGGCTATTATCTATCATCCAGCTGGACTAAAAAAAGTATTTGAAGAGTTTCCAAAAGATAAGTATGAGCATGTAAAAGGCTTAGAGAGAATGATAAACGCAACTTATAAAGCTATAGAAGCAAACAAAAATGAAATCTTAAAAACTACAAAACAATTGCGTTTATCTTTTTATAGCATTATTCTTTGTTTGTCTTTTTTTATAGTATTTTTAATCACATTATTTCCAAATTTTATAGAAAGGGGGTGAGTATGCTTGGCAGATGAAAAAGAAAGCGTGGAAGTAGATGCGCCTACTCCAACACAAACCAGAGATGATAAAAAAGATTAAGGCGATTTAGCCTTAATCAAACAAAATATAATACCCAAAAAATAAAAACGCAAGTATAAACCAAAACTCCATTTTTCAACCTTTTAAATTAAAATAATATAAGTTTAAATTAAAACTTGGCATACTTATTGCTTAGGTTTTAACTAACGATTTAACTTTTTTAAATTGTTGATGTTATTATATAGTTATTTTATTTATATGTCAAGCTATTTTTAAATTTTTAAAGGTGCAAGCTTATGGATGATTACAAAGATCTTGTTAAAGAAATGAAACTATTTTTTAATGTAAAAAGTTTAGAAGATGTAGCAGAAAGACTAGGCAGAGAAAGAAGTGCAGCTATAGGCTGGAGACAAAGAAAAAAGATCTCCTCTTCTGCTTTGGTTAAATTTAACGCTCTTAAAAATAAACAAAATAACTATAATATAAAATCCACAGATACAATTTCAATACGTTATTTTCCTGACATTTACGCAAGTGCTGGTTTTGGCAATACAAATGAAAATGAAAATTTTCAAATTATCAACGTAGATAAAACTTTTTTAACTGAAGTTTTAGGAGTGCCTTACAAAACTCAATATGATATGATTAAAATTTATGGTGAAAGTATGGAACCTTTTATACAAAATGACTCTTTTATCATCATAGATACCACTAGAAATTCACTCGATAAAATAAGAAATGGCGATGTAGTAATTTTTCGTAATAGCAATAATGAACTTTTTTGCAAACGCATTCTTAAAAATGCTTTCGATGATGATATAGTTATTAGTAGCGATAATTTTAATTTTGGAGATAAAAAGGTAAAGAAGAGTGCTTTAAAAGATCATGTATTTATAGGCGCGGTAATTTGTTCTTGTAATGCAAAGATATTTTTAAATCAAATTGAAAGGGTATGAAACAAATGAAAAAACTTATAATCTTACCACTGCTAGCAACTCTAGCCTTAGCTGATTATACACAATACAAGCCAAGCGAAGATTTTGCTAAGTATTTTACTAAGCAAAGTTGTTCACAAGTTTTAGATAAATTCTATTATCTAAATTGTTATGATTATAATCTAAAAGGTACAAAAGCTGTAGCTTATAGATTGGAAGCGGAAAATTTAAAAGGCGAACAAATCAAAAAACGCCCACGCTTTGAAGATGATACAAATATTCCTAAAAAATATCGTACTACATGGAGTGATTATAGAAACAGTGGTTATGATAGAGGACACACTCTTTCTAATGCTTCTATGAGAAAAACAACTCAAGCTCAAAGAAGCACTTTTTTAATGAGTAATATTACTCCACAAAATCCACAAATCAATCAAAGGGTTTGGAACAAGATTGAAAAAAGAGAAAGACAAGTAGCTTTGAAGCTTGGAAGTTTAGAAGTTTTAAATTT
>NZ_MJXL01000014.1:0-1406 GCF_001762785.1 Campylobacter sp. BCW_6463 | reverse complement strand
TTTAAAAGAGAAGTTAGAACATATGTAATTATTCTTGCTGCTTTAATGTTTATTTTACAGCCTACAATTTTTGATTTAATTTTGTCTATCTTTAAATCATTTCTAAGACAATAAGGTTTTTAACTTTTACTTTCGTTAGTGTCTTTATCATTGATATAATGAGCTACTAAAACCAATGTGCCAAAAATAAGAGTGATAGCACCAATTAAAATAGCTATATTATAACCATCCATTTTTTCTCCTTTTTTCAAAAAAAGTTCAATCTTTAAGAAAGATTGATGATAATGCAACTACCGTTAAAATTAGCAAACTTTCAATTAAAATAATAAAAGCTCTACTATCGCCTGTATTTATAAACAATCCTATGCCAATAGATTCCATGAATCTTAAGATTGCTTTTGTGGGTATTTTTGTAAATATTACTATTTTTTTGAAAAAATATTTCTTTTTTCTTCTTATCTTATAACAAAAAAATACTAAAAGTCAAGGGATAAAAACATATATCTAAGAATTAAAACCTCCAGAACAGATTAATTTTTATTTTTATCAAAATTATAAAATTTCACAAGTATAACAACTGATATTACAAAAGCCGATATAAAGTATCATCCTTATTTTTATTCTTTATTATTTAATAGCAATAATGTTTTCTAAATAAAATTTAAGTGTTTTAAAATACACATTGTTAGGATTATTTTTTAATTGACAGTACTTTATATAATATTAAAATCCACCTTTAGTGAGGAAGGTGGTTTAATTTTGACATTTAACCTGATAAGATCTTATATTCTCGTTTTCCACTTCATGGTTTGGCACTTGATAACATTCTTTAAAATTCTCACCTTTTAAGATTTTAATATAAGAGCTTGGAATAGCAATTTGATTTCTTATTCTTTGTGGATTATTGTCATAATTAACTAAATTTAAAACTTCTAAACTTCCAAGCTTCAAAGCTACTTGTCTTTCTCTTTTTTCAATCTTGTTCCAAACCCTTTGATTGATTTGTGGATTTTGTGGAGTAATATTACTCATTAAAAAAGTGCTTCTTTGAGCTTGAGTTGTTTTTCTCATAGAAGCATTAGAAAGAGTGTGTCCTCTATCATAACCACTGTTTCTATAATCACTCCATGTAGTACGATATTTTTTAGGAATATTTGTATCATCTTCAAAGCGTGGGCGTTTTTTGATTTGTTCGCCTTTTAAATTTTCCGCTTCCAATCTATAAGCTACAGCTTTTGTACCTTTTAGATTATAATCATAACAATTTAGATAATAGAATTTATCTAAAACTTGTGAACAACTTTGCTTAGTAAAATACTTAGCAAAATCTTCGCTTGGCTTGTATTGTGTATAATCAGCTAAGGCTAGAGTTGCTAGCAGTGGTAAGATTATAAGTTTTTTCATTT